>NZ_JAPWAL010000011.1:0-61393 GCF_041432905.1 Rothia sp. 27098_8_161
ATGCAACCCAAGGAGACAGCAATGAAGCTCATCTATACTGCTTCCCAGGTACGCGAAGCAGAAAAGCCCTACATTGAAGCCGCCGACTATGACGGCTACCTCATGCAACGCGCCGCAGACGCCGTCGCAGCCGAAGCGCAGGAGCTGCTCCACGGTAAAGACAAAGCAAAAATCCTGCTACTCATCGGTCCGGGCAACAACGGTGCAGACACCATCTACGCCGGCGCCCGCCTCAGCGCCAAGGGGCACCGCGTTGATGCAGTCATTTTCGACTCCAGCGAAAAGAACCTCGAACTCATCGCCCGCGAAGGCGGCGAAGGCACCCGCGTGCTCGACCCCGAACACGCCCTTGAACAGCTTGTAGGCTACGACCTGACCATCGATGGCATCCTAGGTACCGGCTCCAGCGGTGCCGTACGCGGTAACGCCGGCGAATACCTGGGAGTCCTCCGCGCCGCGCAGCTCGACGGTAAGCTCAGCGCAGTCCTCGCCGTTGATACCCCCTCCGGGGTCGATAACAACCGCGGAACCGTGCACGAACCATCCTTACGCGCCGACCGCACCGTCACCTTCATCGGTCACAAGCTACCGGCAGGCACCAGCCATAGCGTCCACTCCGGAGATATTAAACTCTACGACCTGGGTGTGCCCGAAGCCCTCGACGCCCACAAGCCCGCCCTGCGCGTTCTCGACCGCGAAGACTACCGCGAACTCATTGAAATCCCCGACGAGCACTCCCACAAGTACACCCGTGGCGTACTCGGCATGCTCACCGGAAGCCTCGAATACCCCGGTGCAGCCCTCATGAGTGTGCGTGCTGCCCTCAACACCGGCGTTGGTATGGTTCGCTTCGGCGCCATCTCCCACGAGCTCCGCCAGCTCATGATCGCTCACAACCCCGAAACCGTCTACTTCAGCGGCGCACCTGCCCTGCAGAGAGTTACCGTGTGGGCCGGCGGCTCTGGCTCCAGCTACGACTCGCTGGACAAGAACCGCTACCTGCTCCACTCACCCGAACCCGCAATCCTCGATGCTGGTGCCTGCGACCTGGCGGCAGAATACATGGCAACCGGTAAGCACCTCGGATCCCACAAGATCCTCACCCCGCACGCGGCAGAGCTCGAACGATTCCTGCGCATCGTGCACGAGCTCGCGCCCGAAACCTGGAAGAAGCACCTGGGTGACGCCATCGTACCTAGCCGCAAGGACATTGACGCAGAGCCCTTCCGCTGGGTGCGTGCCGCCTCCGAACTCTCCGGCGCCACCGTCATGCTCAAGGGCGGTTACACGCTCATTGCGGCACCCAACGGCGCCACCTACAGCGTTGCCGGAGGAAGCCCCTGGCTCGCCACCGCAGGCAGCGGAGACACCCTCACCGGCATCTACGGCGCGCTGCTTGCCCAGACCGTAGCCGCCTTTGAAGCCCGAGGAGAAATCTTGGAAGACTGCACCTACGCCTCCATCGGTGCGCTCGCAGTCTACCTGCACGGTGAAGCCGCACGTGCCAGTGCCACCGGAAGTGTCAAGGACGAGCTGTTGGGCCCCGCCCCGGCAACCCGCGTTGCGAAGATGCTCCCCGAAGTTATTGCGCGACTCATTGCCGAATAGGGCAGAGATACCCAGCGTGCCTTCACCCTAATGCCTTCAAGAGGCCCTGGAGCGTCTATAAGAGAACTAAACAGAATGCCACACAGAAGGGGCGTGAATCCACCGGAAATGGATTCACGCCCCTTCTGTGGGTTTATATCAATGGATGATGCCAAGCTGCCTGTGCCGGAACAGTGTCTTCAAAAACAGCATACATTCCAGTGGGAGACCCCCCAACTCTTCTTAGTACGCGCCTTCCTTAGCGAAAACCGCACGGACAGTACGCAGAAGAATAATGAGGTCACCGGTAAGCGACCAGTTCTCAACATAGTAGAGATCCAGACGAACCGACTCTTCCCAAGAAAGGTCACTACGGCCAGAAACCTGCCACAGACCGGTAATACCGGGCTTCACCAGTAGGCGGCGGTACGCAATGTCCTCGTACTGATCAACTTCCTCAACCAGTGGAGGACGCGGACCCACCAGCGACATATCGCCAACGAACACGTTCCACAGCTGAGGTAACTCATCAATCGAATACTTACGGATGAACTTGCCAATGGGGGTAATACGCGGGTCGTCCTTCATCTTGAAGAGCACACCATTACCCTCGTTCTGCTCCATGAGGCGCTTCTTAACCTCTTCGGCATCAGTACGCATCGAACGGAACTTCACCATCTTGAACATTTCACCGTTCAGACCCACACGGTTCTGCAAGAAGAAGACCGGACCGCCATCACGCTTGACCAGCAACGCCACCACCAGGAACAGAGGAGACAGCAGAATCAAACCCAGACTCGAAGACACAACATCCACAGTGCGCTTGAAGAACGCCGACAGACCGGTAATACGCGGCGTCGACACGTGCACCAGCGGCAGACCATTCAGCGGCTGCATGTGCATACGCGGACCAGCAATATCGGTCGTCGCAGGAGCCATAATCAGCGAAATATGAGCGTCAGCAAGCTTCCAACCCAGCAGACGAACCTGATCCGGGCTCAAATGGTGACCATTCGTAACAGCGACCATATGGATGTCGTTCTCGCGGATGGCCTCCATAATGTCAGCCGGAGAAGTGCTGTAACCAAGCACCGGAATCGGTGCGCCAGCAACAGTGGTCCCCAGAGTGAAACCGGGCAGATAGAACGCGGCGGGGGACAGACCGGAAGCAACCACACCCTCCAGGTTCTTGTACAGGTGCTGACCGGTCGTCACATCAGAAATAATCATGACGCGAGTCAACGCACGACCGCGAGTACGCGAACGCACCAGACCCTGACGAACTAGCCAACGTTCAACGAGCAGAAGGAACAGACCCAGCGGGTAAGCAATCAGTAGGTACATGCGGGTGACGTCAACCTTGAGGAAGAACGCCACAATAATCAGCAGGCAGAAGAAATAGGTGGAACCGCGAGTAATGAGGCGGTACTCCTCGTTGCCAAAACCCATGATGCGCAGGCTGCGGGAGCTGTTCACCTGGAGAATAAACCACCAGCCGATAACCATACCAACGCCCAGGAAGATGTAATCAATAGCGGGAATACGGCCATCCAGAGTGTTAATAGGCCAAACGTTCACATAGGGCAGGTCAGCATTCTCCCACCCGAAACGAATCAGATGCGTAGCGATAACCGCAATAGCGATGGCGAGAAAATCGCCAAGGTAAAGGGCTCGCTGAACCTTGGGATGCCAGCTTCGCTTGACGACGAAGTCTGAACCCCACATTCTTTTAAGACGATCTTGTACTTTCAACGGTGTAATCTTCCCCGGAAATTTGTCCTGTGTCGTGGGCTGAGAGCGGCGAATAGGCACATTTACTCCTAATTATCGGTGAATAGGGAATAGTGTCCTAGTCATTGTTCTGAATGAATGAGTGAACCAATAATCTTGCTGAGTGAATAGTGACAGAGACTACAGTAAAGGCGCTGGTAAGGCCCTAGCGGAACGCTATATAAAGCTAATGAGTCCATAAACGTGTTCCGTAAACTATTCTACGGGGTCGGGGGGTCATGCTGCGTGAAGAATGAAGACTCAAAGACTCTTGAGCGTAATGAAATCAATCACAGAAAAAGAAGAAAAATGGTCTTTGGAAGAATGCCTAGTGGAGCTAAAACCTACAAAACCGTCAGAATGTTTCATGCACTTGCAGGAAAAAATAACCGACAGTTAAAAGGCAAATCCCGAAGATCCCCAAACCCTAAGTGCAGGGTGCACAAGGGACATTAAGGACGTTCAAGCCCCGCACGATCCAAAATGAAATCAATCATCGGTTCATAACGACGCGGCGGAACATTATCGTCCATCGGCACACACACCGGCAGATCCCCCTGCTCAGCCGCCACAAACAAACCCGGATCATTACAATCCGCAATACCAATCGTCAACAACTTACAGGTCGAAGAAGCATAACCAGCCATGCCGTGATCCGAAACCACCAGATCCGGAGTCACACCGCGAGCCTTCAACTGATCCAGCGCGATGCGCATCGGGCCAGGGAAATGCGTATGCTGCAGATTGCCGTACTGCTCAAACATTACGACATCCATAATCTGGCGGACATCGCCATCCAGGAAGCGCTCGCCCTCCTCAATCTGAAGAACCTCAGCGCCGGCAGCCTTTGCCGCCGCTGCCATCACCGCATACATGGGGAACAGACCCGCCGGGTGACCGGTCGCAAACAGAATACGAGAACCCGCACGCACCGCATCGCCAAAGATGCGGGCGTACTCCTCCAGCGCGCTGATGCACTGCTCGGCACCAATAGTGTCCTGACCGTGAGTATGCGAACGATCCGGGTTCAGGCCCGCGCGGCGGACCATCACCTCAAACACCGAATCATAATCCCATTTGCGGTTCCACTGCACACCAAACTCAAGGTGCTCATTACCATCCAGGAAACCCTGAATATGGTCCAGGTTATTCTCTCGGGCGGTCGCCACCTCACCGGTAATACGCACCGAATCCAGGTACGCGGCGAACTCATCGCGGTTCATGGAGAAAGACATTAAAACTCCTCACAACGTGAAAAATACATTACTGCGAGATACCCTGACGTACCTCGGCATAAGCTTTAAGGGTTCGGCGCGCCGTCTGATCCCAACCCATCGTACGGGCACGCGCCGCGGCGTTCGCACCCAACGAATGACGCAGATACGGGGCACGCACCAGACGCTCAATAGCCGCAGCCCAACGCTGCGGAGTACGAGGTGCCACCAGCAGACCCGTACGGTGGTTCTCCACCGCATAGCGCAGACCGTCAGCATCCGTAGCGAGCACCGCCGCGCCGCATGCCTGCGCCTCCAGTGCCACCAAACCGAACGTCTCAGATGACGACGGGGACGCCACAATATCGGCGGCACGGAAAATATTCGCCAACTCAGACGCCGGAACTGGGTCCTTCAAATGCACCCGATCTACGACACCCAGCTCAGCTGCACGTTGCAACAGGCGGCGCTCATAATCCGAACCGGAACGACCAATAATATCCACGTCTACCTCCAAATCATCGGGGAGCAACGCGAGCGCCTCCACCAGCAGATGCGGGCCCTTCAACGCCTGAGGCCTACCGGCAAAAATAATGCGGGAACGAGTCTCAGAGGTGTCATTGAGCGGATGCACGCCAGGAATCGTATGGAAAATCGAGGTATCAACACCCGGTGGGATAATGGCCAGCTTCTGCGCCTCCGTACCGTAGTACTCGCCCATCTGCTGTGCCTCCAGGGGAGTATTCACAATCACCCGGCTGGCGGAGCTACTCATCAGGCGCTCGGCGGTATAACGTTCCTCAGGCTCGGGTGCTTCACCTTCGCCGCGGCGCGTATCCTTAGCGGCAGCCGTCGTATGCGGAGTAAAAAGAACAGGAATCGGGAATCCAACGCCCTGAGCCGACCACAGCTGGGATGCACGAGCCGCAGCCTGACCCGACAGCCAATAGTGGGCGTGAATAATATCCGGGGTGTACAGTGCCTGCTCCACACATGCCTGCGCAAAATCATCGGTGACCGCAACCAACTCGTTCTTCGAAAGACCACGGGCGGATGGAAGATCAAGGCTGTGGTGCACAATGCGTTCGCTGGGCTGAGGAGGCTGATGGAACAGCGAATCAGCCAGAAGCGCCTCACCGCGGTCCAGCGTGAAAACCTCAATCCGCAACTCGGGATTCAGCTCCAGCATGGCATGTACCGACCGGGCAATATAGACGTTCATGCCGCCTGCATCTCCGCTACCGGGCTGCGCAAAAGGGTCGGTGTGCATGGAATACACGTGAACCGTCCGAACCGGCGGCAGAGTGCTCATCGATGCTTTCCTCTCTCAAAGGTGTACCTGACCTAGTGTAGCGCGATAGGACTTTCGCACACCGGGAGGTCTAGAATTTAGTACAAGAGAGGCTGCCCAAGTACAGCCTGTAGTACCCGCCCGTCAGAAGGACCGTGAAGGACCGTGACTCACCCTCAGCAGCCTGCCGAACCGATCTACTGCCCGCCCTGCACCCCGGTAGAGGTAGAGCGAAGCGCCACGATTGACCTTGATGCGCTAGAACATAATGTGCGCCGTCTCAAGGAACTTATTGGCGACCGCGTGCTCATTGCAGTGATTAAAGCGGATGCGTACGGTCACGGCGCGTACCCGGTGGCACGTTCGGCTATTGTCGCCGGTGCTGACCTGCTGGGTGTGGTGCACGTGAACGAGGCGCTGGAACTGCGTGCTGACGGTATTGATGCGCCGCTCATGGCGTGGCTACACACCCCCTCCACCGATTTTGAGGCTGCACTGCAGGAGAAAATCCGCCTGGGTGTTTCTGGTTGGGACCTGGAAGCGGTAGCCGCCGCCGCTGAACGCGCCGGCGAGCGCGCTATCGTGCATCTGAAGGCTGATACCGGTCTGGGCCGTAACGGTGCCACCGCTTCGGATTGGCCGGCGTTGGTGGCTCGCGCCGCATCCTTGGAGGAGTCTGGGCTGATTGCGGTTGAGGGTATTTTCAGTCACCTGGCGGTTGCGGATGAGCCGACCCGCGCCGAGACTGCACAGCAGCTCGATACCCTGGATGCTTTTGTGGCTCAGGCTCGTGAAGCCGGCCTGGACCCGAAGATTGTGCATCTGGCGAACTCTCCGGCGACCCTGACCGCCTCGCTGGATGGTTGGGATACGGAGGAGCGTATGCTCGGTGACGGCGTGCGTTGCGGCCTTGCACTGTATGGTCTTTCCCCGCTGCCGGAGGTCACCGCTGAGGAACTAGGCCTAAAGCCCGTCATGACGGTGGGTAGCTATATTGCCGCCGTGAAGGAAGTTCCTGCAGGTCAGGGTGTTTCCTACGGTCTGCGCTACCACACCGGAAAGCCGACCACCCTGGCGCTGGTGCCGCTCGGCTACGCTGACGGCGTGCCGCGTATTGCGGAGAACGCGCCGGTGCGCATCTATCCGGGCGCGCAGAACGTGGAGAACGGCTGCGTGCCTAATAACGCGGAGGGTAAGACCTACCGCGTGGTTGGTCGCATCGCCATGGACCAGATGGTCGTTGACCTGGGCGAACCCGGCCTGAGCGACCCCGAGCTGGGTTACCTTGGTGCTCCCGCAGTCCTCTTCGGTGCCGGTGAGAACCCGCCCGTGGAAGAGTGGGCGGATGCCGCGCAGACTATTAACTATGAAATCGTAACCCGTATTTCACCCCGCGTGGAGCGCCTCTACATCGGTGGCTCCTGGGTTGAAGCTGAACTGAACGAGCTGTGGGGCACCGGTCAGGAGCAGGAGGGCTAATGAGCACTGAGTACATTTCTACCGTCTTCGACCTGGATGTGACCGGCCCCGACCATACCCGCCGCCTGGCGCTCACTCTGGCGCAGCACCTGAATGCCGGGGACGTACTGTTGCTCTCGGGTGAACTTGGCGCGGGTAAGACCACGTTCACCCGCTCCCTGGGTGAAGGGCTGGGCGTGCGCGAAGGCGTTATCTCACCGACCTTCGTGCTCTCGCGCGTGCACCCGAACCTGACGGATGGCCCCCGCCCCGGTGGCCCCGACCTGGTGCATGTGGACGCCTATCGCCTCTCCAGCGCTGAAGAGCTCGACGACCTCGACCTGGAGTTCTCCCTGCCGCGCTCTGTGACCGTCATCGAGTGGGGCCGCGATAAGGCTGAGCACCTGAGCGATTCTCGCCTGGAGCTGGACTTCACCCGACTGACCGGTGCGGATGCACGCTTCGCCTACTCGGGTGCCGAAGAGTTCAGTTGGGACGACGAAGACAAGGACGAAAGTGACGAGGACGCGGATACCCCCGAACCTCGTCTGCTGCGGGTGCGCGCCTTCGGCCCCCGCTGGGAGCATGCTTTCGACGCTCTGAAAGAGGACCTGCAGAGCGCCTAGAGCCCGCGCGTTAGAATGATAGGGTGCTAGTACTTGCCCTTGATTCATCCGCCACCGCATCCGTGGCGCTCGCCCGTGTGCACGGCTCCGAAGCCGGTGCATCCTTCGAAATCCTCGCCCGCTATGAGAGTGAAGATACCCGCTCCCATGCCGAGGTGATGGGGCCCTACGCGCAGGCTGCCCTGCAGGACGCTGGCGTGCGCGGAGAAGAATTGGATGTGATTCTGACCGGTACCGGCCCGGGGCCTTTTACAGGTTTGCGTGCCGGTATCGTTACTGCGCGTACTCTGGGTTTTGCCTGGTCGGTGCCGGTGTACGGCTTGATGAGCTTGACCGCCCTGGCTGAGCATGCTGTATCTGGCGCAGCTACCGGGGAAGCTAGCGCAGTCGCCGGGGAAGAAAACACAGAACGAGCGTTCGCTTCTGCTGATCTTGTCGAAGGTGCTGAACTGCTCGTACTCTCCGACGCGCGCCGCCGCGAAGTCTACTCCGCCCGCTACCGTGTGAACGCCGAAGGTTACAACCTAGTGGGCGGCCCAAACGTATGCCCCGCCTCCGAAATTCTGCCCGGTGGGGATCCCGCCTACGCATACGGTTACGGTGCTGGCCTGTACCCCGAAACTCTCGAAGGGCACGGCTGGGCCATCATCGATTCTGCCCGTCAGGTTCACCCCCACGCCGAGTACCTGGTTGCCGCCGCGGCACGCCTGGGCGTAAAGAACCTGAGTGATGACACCTCCGCCCAGTACCTGCGCGACTCGGACGCGAAGATCCCCGCCGCAATGCTTGCCCGCCAGCAGAAGCAGGGCGCACAAATTGCTGCACAGACTGCCGCGCAGGAGGAGAGCTAAATGAGTGCTACCGAAAATATCGCGCGAGATGACCTGGCACTGAATAACCTGGCTCTGGGTGCCCGTCTGCGCATTGCCGAACTTGCCGACGTGCAGGCCATGCACCGCATGGAAACCATCCTGTTCCCCGTCGACGCCTGGCACATCGACATGTTCCTCGAAGAGCTGACCCACCCGACTCGCACCTACTACATACTTGAATTGCCAACTGAAGGTTCGGAAGATAACGAGGGCAGCTGGCGCGCTGTCGGCTACTGCGGAACCATGGTCGTAGCTGACACCGCCGATGTTCAAACCATCGGTGTGGTTCCCGAGTATGAGGGCCACGGCTACGGTCGCACCATGCTTGAGCAGATGCACGAGCGCGCCCGCGAGCAGGGTGCCGAGCGCATCCTGCTGGAGGTGCGTGCCGACAACCCGCGCGCCCAGCGCCTCTACGAACGCAACGGCTACCGCGCGATTCACGTACGACGCGGCTACTACGATGACGGAACAGACGCCATCATTATGGAATGCACGTTCTAAATAGTCCGTTGGGTTAAACGGCAATCCCCGCAGTAGGGGCATGCTTCCGCCGCCCTCTATATCTCAGCATCTCTGCATCACAGCATCCCTACACCACTGCAACTAGAAGCACTACGCGCAGACAGCGCAACAGAAAGACGAACTATGAGCACTCGCGAACCCCTCGTTCTGGGCATCGAATCCTCCTGTGATGAGACCGGTATCGGCATTGTGCGCGGTGCACAGCTGCTCAGCAACACCATCTCCTCCTCTATGGAGGAGCACGTGCGCTTTGGTGGAGTAATCCCCGAAATCGCCTCCCGCGCTCACCTGGATGCCATGATTCCCGCGCTCAAAGCGGCACTTGCCGAAGCGGACATCACCCTCGATCAGGTGGACGCTATCGCCGTCACCGCGGGCCCCGGACTGGCGGGCGCACTCATGGTGGGTGTCTCCGCGGCCAAGGCGCTCGCTATTGCCACCGGTAAGCCCCTCTACGGCATTAACCACCTGGTCGCCCACGTTGGTGTTGGCCTGCTGGAAGATAACGGTACCGAGGACGGCTCCGACCTGTTGGCGAACGCCGGTTCCGGTGGCCTGGGCGCACTGCTGGTCTCTGGCGGTCACACCGAAATCCTGCAGGTGCGCGACATTACCTCCGATGTGCGTCTGCTCGGCGCGACCCTCGATGATGCCGCAGGCGAGGCCTATGACAAGGTCGCCCGACTGCTCGGCCTGGACTACCCGGGCGGCCCCGCGATTGATCGCGCCGCCGCTGACGGCAACCGCAACGCCTTCGTGTTCCCTCGCGGCCTGTCGAACCGCAAGTTCATGGGCACCGCCGAGGAGCCCGGCGCGCACCGCTACGATTTCTCCTTCTCCGGTCTGAAGACCGCTGTGGCGCGCGTGATAGAAAGTTTTGAAGCAGCCGGTGAAGAGGTTCCGGTTGCCGATATTGCCGCGTCCTTCCAGGAGGCGGTCGTGGACGTCATCACCAAGAAGGCGATGCTTGCCTGCCGCGAGCAGGGCATGAAGACTCTGCTGCTTGGCGGCGGCGTGGCGGCTAACTCGCGCCTGCGTGAGCTGCTTGCCGCTCGATGCGCCTCCGAGGGGGTGCGCCTGATTATTCCGAAGTTCACCCTGTGCACCGATAACGGTGCGATGGTTGCGGCGCTGGGCGCTCGCCTGGTCGCCGCCGGTCGTGAGCCCTCGGGAGTGGAATTCACGACGGATTCCTCGCTGCCGGTGACCACCGTTTGTTTCTAAGCGGTCTGCTTCTAAACGGCAATGCGAGCACGTTGAAGCGGCTCGCCTCGAAAATGCTCATAAAAATGCCTCGGCACAGTCTCCCAAAGGACTGCGCCGAGGCATTTTCTGTATTCAAGCTTTAGTTACGGGGGAGGGTCTAACGCAGTGCTCGCGCGCGGGACTGCGTGGCGACATCTAGCGCCACCTCACGCAGAGAGCCGGTCTTCTCAAAGACTGCACGCTGACGATCCGCGCCCGTACCCTCGGCGAGGATGCGGCGTACCTGAGTTAGCTCTACCTCGCAGTCAAGGTCGCGTGACACCGGCTCCAACTTGGGTAGAAGCAGCTCAAAATCTTCATGCAGAGTACGCTGTGTCGGCTCGTTAGAGACCACGATCTTAGCCTCCAGGCCGTAGCGGGCAACGCGCCACTTATTCTCCTGCGCGTGCCAGGGGGCGAGCACCTCAATGCTTTTACCCGCCTCAATACGGCGGGAGAAGTATTCCACCAGGCACTGCGTGAACGCCACGATCGCCGCAACATCCGGCAGGGAAGCGAGGCCATCGCAATAGCGCATCTCAATGGTGCCGTAACGCGGAACCGGGCGAACATCCCAACGGTCTTCGCTCGAATCGGTAATCACGTCAGTTGCCACGAGCGAATCCAGGTAGTCGCTGTACTGCTCCCAAGTATCAAAGTGGAAGGGCAAACCGTTCGTCGGGAGCTGCTGGTAAAGCTGGGTGCGGTGCGAAGCGTAACCGGTATCGACTCCGTCCCAATAGGGGGAAGAACACGAAAGCGCCAGCAGGTGCGGACCGTAGTTGGTCAGCGCGTCAACGAGCGGCAGAACCTTATCGCGAGAGTCAATGCCCACGTGCACGTGCACACCGTAAATGACCATGTGATGGCCCCAATACTGGGCTCGTTCGACCACACGCTGGTAGCGTTCCTTCGCCACGACCGGCTGGTCAGCCCAATGGGAGAAGGGGTGAGTGCCGGCGGGGTAGAACTCAATGCCGAGCTCATCGGTAATTTCACGCAGGGTATCCGTCAAATCCTGCAGCTGACGGCATGCCTCAGCGACGGTGCGGCAGATGCCGGTCACCACCTCGAGGGTGTTTTCCAGGAATTCGCCGGTTACGTGCGCCCGGTCGGAGGCGGGCTTGAGCAGTTCGGGGTGGCGCTCGCGCAGAATGGAAAGCACCTCGCTGGCGCGCTGTGTCAGTTCGCCGCTTTCACGGTCGATGAGCGCAATCTCCCATTCCACGCCGAGAGTGGACTGCGGGGAGGTAGCAAAGTCGATCATATTGCCTTTCCTGCGTCTGGAAATAGGGTCGTGCATGGTGCCGACTGCGGAAGTTATTATCGGTGGGCTCTACCCGGTCGTGCGCTAACTGATGAGAGATCGCTTTCGCGGGGGAGTACCTCTACTAGGCACCGTATCTAGTGTACGGTCTTGCGGTGCCCAGCGCCCTGTCGAGCGCAGAATCCGGAACGGGAAACGTCACGAATCGTTAAGAACGGTAACCCGTCCTCGGGGCTGGGCAGTCAGGGCTGAGCAGCCAGAGTTGAGTAGTCACGGCTGGGCAGTTAGGTTTGGTGAGGTTAGAGCGGGCGCACATGCCAGCCGACGCGTCGTGAATCCCTACCCAAACCGATGCGGGTAAAGACCAGCGTTGCCGGACGGTACGAGGACTCCTGCGCACCCGCCTGTGCATCTGAAGAAGAAATATTGTTCTTTTTCTTTTTCCTCTTGAAAGGCTTAGAACCCGCAGAACCCAGCAGACGCGCACGCAACTGCTCCGGAACAATATCCACGCCACGCTTCTTAATCGTCAGCGCAGTAAAGCCCTGCTCGCGCACCCAACGCTTCAGCTGCTTCTCCTGCAGAGGAATCTCCTCCAGCACCTCGTAGCAAGCAACCAGCGGATGCTCCACCAGCTCGGCAGAATACAGATATGCAAGATGCTCATCCAGCAGATGTGCGCCAATGCTCTGCGCAAACTCAGCGACCAGATGTGAACGCACAACCGCCGGGGCAGGCTCCAATAGGTAATCACCAGGCTGAGGTAGAGACGCCGGAACATCAACGCTCTGCTTCGCCTCTTCCGCCGTCAATGGGCTACGGAAGCTCACCGCCTCATACGCCGGCATCAGGGCACCGGTTTCGGCGGTGCCTTCATGAGGGATAGTCTCTTCCATAGGCAGCTCATGCACTGAGGTGGCCGTGCGAGCCACCCCCTCCTGAGCTAGCGCGTTAAACCAGAGCACCAACTCGGCAAGCGAACCCTCCGACTGAATCCACTCCGCCTCAACGCACGGGTTGGGGTTTGCCTCCGACGCAATATCTTCTGGTGAGGGGATGCCCTCATGCGGAAAACCGGGACCCAACTTCACGCCCATCGGCACGCCCGTACGAGCCAGATTCAGCACGAACGAGAACGGGGGAGAGAACGCCTCCGGATCAAAAAGACGCTCCGTATGAGCCTTCTTCGCACCCCGCAACTCGCGGCGTGCCGGGTCCATCCACACCATGCCCACCGGCTCACCGGCAGCGTCCAGAAGCTCACCGTGCACATAGCCGGTCACATCCCCCGAATACACGCGCGCCTGCGGGCAAAACTCAAGATTCTTCGCCGCAAAAGAAGCCGTCAGCGGGTCCAACTCCACCGCAACCACGGCACCGCGATCTGCCGCATACACGGCAGAATCTGACGCAATACCGCAACCCAAATCAGCCACCGTGCCGGCAACCGGGCGCAGACGCTGGGCGCGATAATGCGCAATCACCGGGCGGGTCGCCTGCTCCGCCGCCTCCTGAGTCAGCATGAGGGTGCGGGCGCGCTCGCCGAATTTGGCGCGTGCACGGGTACGAGCCTGCGCCAGCGAAATAATCTGTGCAGACTCCTCGGGGCTGAAACCTTGCGAACGCAAAGAAGTAACGGTGCTGAGCGTATCCGAGCCCAGCGGGTAGAGCTCATCGGCTGCCGCGAGCGCTTCGGCGCTGAACGGAAGCGTGGCGGCGGGAGTAAAAGGGGATGCGGGAATAGGCATGCTCCTCATTTTACGGGGTGCCGGTTTCGGCAGGTGGGGAGCCTGATTCGCCCAGCTTTTTGCTCAGCGTTCGCCTTGCGGTGAAACACTCCGACAGAGGGGCGCTTTTCTTGACCGAAAGCACAGGTGAAACTAGAGTTGAGGTAGCACTCGAGACAGTTATCGGGCGCGCCACTGCGCCGCTATCTCGCATCAAACGTAAATCCACAACCCGGAGGAACCGATTATGGCTATCAAGCCCCTGGAAGACCGCGTCGTTATCAAGATTGAGCAGGCTGAGCAGACTACCGCATCCGGTCTGGTCATCCCCGAAACTGCGAAGGAAAAGCCGCAGGAAGCACGCGTTGTCGCCGTTGGCCCGGGCCGCGTGGATGAGAAGGGCAACCGCATTCCCGTAGACATCAAGGAAGGCGATGTTGTCGTTTTCTCCCGCTACGGTGGCACCGAGGTCAAGTACCAGGGCGAAGAATACCTGATTCTTTCCGCACGCGACGTTCTGGCAATCGTCGACTAATACTTTCAGATGCTCATGCGCCGTACCGCTCATCCGGTACGGCGCATGAGCTATCATCTGCCCCTCAAAATTTCCTTTTCTGTGACGCACTAGGAGTAGCGAACACATGGCTAAGCAGCTTGAATTCAACGATGCCGCCCGCAAGTCCCTGCAGGCTGGCGTCGATAAGCTGGCAAACGCGGTCAAGGTAACCCTCGGCCCGCGCGGGCGCAACGTTGTGCTCGACAAGCAGTGGGGTGCACCCGTCATCACCAACGACGGCGTGTCCATTGCTCGTGAAATTGAACTGGATGACCCGTACGAGAACCTGGGTGCCCAGCTGGCGAAAGAAGTCGCCACCAAGACCAACGACGTAGCCGGTGACGGCACCACCACCGCAACCGTGCTCGCACAGGCACTGGTCAACGAGGGCCTGCGCAACGTCACCAGCGGCGCGGCACCCGCCGACGTCAAGCGCGGCATTGAGGCTGCCGTGGAGGCGGTCTCCGCACGCCTGCTCGAGAACGCACGCCCTGTGCAGGGCTCGGAGGTGGCTCACGTTGCCGCTATCTCCGCCCAGTCTGAGCAGATTGGTGAGCTGCTGGCTCGCGCCTTCGAGAAGGTCGGCCAGGACGGCGTCATCACCATTGAAGACGGCTCCTCCACCGAAATCGAACTGGACATCACCGAAGGTATGCAGTTCGACAAGGGCTACCTCTCGCCCTCCTTCGTCACCGACGCTGAGCGCGGCGAAGCAGTGCTGGAGAACAGCCTCGTGCTGCTCTACCAGGGCAAGATTTCCACCATCGCAGAAATCATGCCCGTGCTCGAGAAGATTGTTCAGGCCAAGAAGCCGCTGACCATCATCGCAGAAGATGTTGACGGTGAGGCGCTCTCCGCACTGGTCGTGAACAAGCTGCGTGGCACCATCAACGTGGTTGCTCTGAAGGCTCCCGGTTTCGGTGACCGCCGCAAGGCAATCATGCAGGATTTGGCAATTCTGACCGGCGGTACCGTCGTGACCGGTGAGCTGGGCATCGACCTGCCGCAGGTCACCTTGGAGCACCTGGGCTCGGCACGCCGCGTGACCGTCACCAAGTCCCACACCACCATCGTGGATGGCGGCGGCGCCCCTGAGGCAATCGAGGATCGAGTGCAGCAACTACGCCGCGAAATTGAGCGCGTGGATTCCGAATGGGACCGCGAGAAGCTCAAGGAGCGCCTGGCTAAGCTCGCCGGCGGTGTGGGGGTCATCAAGGTTGGTGCCGCAACCGAGGTTGAGGCGAAGGAACGCAAGCACCGTATCGAGGATGCTGTGTCCTCCACCCGTGCCGCTCTGGAAGAGGGCATCGTCTCCGGTGGCGGTTCCGCACTGGTTCACGCGTTGAAGGCACTGGACGGCATGGACCTGGGTAATCACGACGCAAACGTGGGTGTACAGATCGTTCGCCGTGCCCTGGCTCAGCCGCTGCGCTGGATTGCTGAGAACGCTGGCGAAGACGGCTACGTCATCGTCTCCCAGGTCTCCGAGTTGCCCGTGGGTCACGGTTTCAATGCCAAGACCGGCGAGTACGTGGACCTCATCGAAGCTGGCGTGATTGACCCGGTGAAGGTGACCCGTTCGGCTCTGCAGAACGCCTCCTCCATCGCGGCTCTGGTGCTGACCACCGAGACCCTGGTGGTTGAGAAGCCTGAAGAAACTGAAGAAGACTAAATAGTGTGTGTGCCCGGTACCGCCCCCCACTATGGAGGCGGTACCGGGCACTCGCTGTCGGTAGGCTCGGGCGCGCTCGCGTTCGAAGGGCGCTAGAACCTGCCGACAGCCTCCCGCTGAAGGACGCTTACTATGAGTGCTTCTCAGCAAAGAAATCTTTAGCGGTTTACTATAGAAGGTAAGCTGTTCCCGTTTGCGCTCAAACCACCTTGTGGGGTGCGAGCAGACGGTTCGTACCGCATCTTGACATATGCAACGTATAGGCTGAGCTTCTCACCGATGAAGCCAGCATCCGAAAGGTAGACAATGACCATTCCCACCGCTCTGTCCGAGGATCCCTTCGGCTTCACCGGCCTGACCTACGATGACGTGCTGCTGCTGCCCGGTAACACCGACGTCATCCCCTCCGATGCGGACACCTCTACCCGCCTGTCCAAGCGCATCACCCTGAACACCCCCATTATCTCCGCCGCAATGGACACCGTGACCGACTCCGCTATGGCTATCGCTATGGCACGTCTGGGCGGTATGGGCGTTATCCACCGCAACCTTTCCATCGAGGACCAGGCTGCACATGTGGACCGTGTTAAGCGCTCCGAGTCCGGCATGATCATTAACCCCGTTACCATCGGTGCTGACGCAACCATTGCCGAATACGACGAGGTCTGCGGCTACTACAAGGTCTCCGGTCTGCCCGTCGTTAGCGAAGAGGGCGTGCTGGAAGGTATCATCACCAACCGCGATATCCGCTACATCTCCCGCTCCGACTACGAGGGCATTCGCGTCCGCGATATCATGACCCCCATGCCGCTGGTCACCGCGCACCCCAGCGTCACCAAGGACGAAGCATTTGCGTTGCTGTCCCACAACAAGATTGAGCGTCTGCCTCTGGTCGACAACGCAGGCAAGCTCGCCGGTCTAATTACCCTCAAGGACTTCGTCAAGACTGAGCAGTACCCCAATGCCACCAAGGACGAGGACGGCCGCCTGCGTGCCGGCGCCGCTATCGGATTCTTCGGCGACGGCTACGAGCGCGCAATGACCCTGGTTGAGGCAGGCGTTGACGCACTGTTCGTGGACACCGCAAACGGTCACTCCCAGGGCGTGCTCGACATGATTGCCCGCCTGAAGAAGGACCCCGCCGCAGCACACGTGGACGTCATCGGTGGCCAGGCTGCAACCCGCCTGGGCGCACAGGCAATCATCGACGCCGGCGCTGACGGCGTGAAGGTCGGCGTTGGCCCTGGCTCCATCTGCACCACCCGCATTATTGCCGGTGTTGGCGTTCCCCAGGTGACCGCTATCAACGAGTCCGCTAAGGCAGCAATCCCGGCGGGTGTGCCGCTGATTGCTGACGGCGGTATGCAGCACTCCGGCGAGATTGGCAAAGCACTGGTTGCCGGCGCTGACTCCGTGATGCTCGGCTCCCTGCTGGCTGGTACCACCGAGTCTCCCGGTGAGCTGATCTTCATGAACGGTAAGCAGTACAAGGCATACCGCGGCATGGGTTCGCTTGGCGCGATGCAGACCCGCGGTCGCCACAAGTCCTTCTCCAAGGACCGCTACTTCCAGGCTGACGTCTCCAGCGAAGAGAAGCTGATTCCCGAGGGTATTGAGGGTCAGGTTCCCTTCCGCGGCCCGCTCTCCGCAGTGATTCACCAGCTCGAAGGTGGCCTGCGTCAGACCATGTTCTACGTTGGTTCCCGCACTATCGAGGAGCTCAAGTACAAGGGTCAGTTCGTGCGCATCACCCCCGCAGGTCTGAAGGAATCGCACCCGCACGACATCATGATGACCGTTGAGGCACCGAACTACCGCCGCTAAAACGCCTCACCAACGATGATTCGCCGCACGGTGTGCACACCATGCGCCGTTGAGCCCGCCCCATACCCGTTCAGGGATCGGGCGGGCATCGGAGCGAATAACGCCCAGCGGCACCCCTCAAACCGAATTCGAAAGGATTCACCCCATGTCTGAAATTCAGATTGGCCTCTCTAAGAACGCCCGCCCCACCTATTCCCTGGATGATGTAGCGCTGGTGCCTACCCGCCGTACTCGCGACCGCCGTGACGTTGACACCTCCTGGCAGATTGACGCGTTCAAGTTCGACACCCCCATCATTGGTGCGCCCATGGACTCGGTCATGTCCCCGGCGACCGCCATCGCACTGGGTAAGCTGGGTGGCCTGGGCGTTCTAAACCTCGAGGGCCTGTGGACCCGCTATGAGGACCCGCAGCCGTTGCTGGACGAGATTGTTGAGCTGCCCGAGGCGGACCCCGCCTCAGCGACCACCCGCATGCAGCAGATTTACTCCGAGCCGATTAAGCCGGAACTGATCACTGCACGCCTGGAAGAGATTCGTGACTCCGGCGTGGTTGTTGCCGGCTCCCTGAGCCCGCAGAACACCCAGGAGCACTACGAAACCGTGGTGAAGGCTGGCGTTGAGCTGTTCGTCATCCGCGGTGCATCTGTCTCTGCTGAGCACATTTCGACCTCGCACGAGCCGCTGAACCTAAAGAAGTTCATCTACGAGCTGGACGTTCCGGTCATCGTTGGTGGCGTGGCTGGCTACTCGCAGGCTAAGCACCTGATGCGTACCGGCGCAGCCGGCGTGCTGGTGGGCTTCGGCGGCGGTTCTGCACAGACCACCCGTCAGGGCCTGGGCATTTCTGCACCGATGGCAACCGCTATCGCTGATGTGGCTGCAGCACGTTCGGACTACCTGGATGAGTCCGGCGGCCGCTACGTGCACGTGATCGCTGACGGCTCCCTGGGTCGCTCCGGCGACATGGTGAAGGCGCTTGCACTGGGCGCTGACGCTGTCATGCTGGGCGCTCCGCTGGCTCGCGCATCCGAGGCTCCCGGCCAGGGCTGGTACTGGGGCAACGAGGCGCACTCGCTGGACTTCCCGCGCGGCGTGCGCACCCCGCTGGGTGTTGTCGGCTCCCTGGAGGAGGTCCTGTACGGTCCTTCGCACCACGTGAACGGCACCAGCAACATTGTCGGTGCGCTCAAGCGCGCAATGGCTAACTGCGGCTACCTGGACCTGAAGAAGTTCCAGAAGGCTGAACTGACTGTGGTTCCCTCCTACCGCGGCTAATGTAGCTTCAAGAATCACCGCCCGGTGGTTGGTGGGTTTATCCCTCCGACTACCGGGCGGTATTGTTTTGACCTGCTCTTTTAGGTAGGGGTTGAGTCACTGCCTTTGGGAGAATGGAATTTATGCCACGTTGTGAAACTTTCTCATTTTATGGTGACTGAGATTATATTTTCACTGTAGTATACCTAGCAAGGATATGGCTAAAGTCTATATTCCTTGAAAGAACTTCTGCAAAACTGCAAGTTCAATACCATATGGATATACCTATCGAAGGAGATTAGAAATGGGTATCTTCGCCCCCCTGGTAAAAAGGTGCTTACCGCTATCGCCTTGAGCGCGACGGCACTGACTGCCGTTCCTGTCGCAACTGTCCCGGCTGTGGCGACTGTTGTTGATGTGCATGGTGGTACTTGGGACTATGGCTCATCTGTCTGGGGTGTGTGGTCTCGTTATTACCACAAAGAAGAACGGCATAGCGCAACCGTTTGGGGAAGTGACTGGGTTTACTCCGGATGTCAGAAGCCCTTTACCACTGCTAGGGCTTGGTCTGGTCGTTCTTGGAACCACACTAACGAGGCTTACTATAACAACCATTGTTAGAGATGAGCGCGTTGGATGTTCTATAACGTATTAGCAATATGGTCCTGCAAATGATGCAGGCGGCTAATATACAAAATATTTGGCGGGCCGTCTGAGTGAATCTATCAGACGGTCCGCCCATGTGACAGAAATGAATCCCCATGCTTAAGTGTCGATTCCGATTTGGCCGGTATGTATCGGTCCTCACCTCAGTTTATCTATGGGCGCCCCTCGCCTCCATTGTGTTCCCTTTCTTCATGCTTCTGAGTATCAACTCGGAGATGTCTCTTGGGCATACCCGTAACCTCCAGATTGCTTCAATCAGTGAAGGCGTAGATACTCGCAAATTTCTAGAGGATATGTGTCAGGAAGCGGAGAAGAACAGTATCGCTATAGCTCGTCGCACCCTTGATGTGTCAGATACTCGGCACGGTATCGTACTCGAATTCTGTGGTGCCGAAAATACTGTACGTGGGTGGGAACAAACAGGATACCCTTCCTATACCCCTGAAGACCGCGTTGAGGTCAAAAGGTTTAATCCGGGCAAGGTTGCAGAAGCGCGAGGTCTCTACAACCTTTATGGCGGTAGTGAGCAACAACGCGCCCAGCTACTCGCTACCCTGCGTGAAAATGGTGCGCATACAACGGAATACGATGTTCTCAATCTCCGAAGTATTGCAGGGTACTACATGGGAACCCCAGGCGGGTATGCCTTTATTGCAACATGCCTAGCCCTTAGTACGGCTCTGATTGGTGCCATATTCCGGCAGACGAAAAAAGCGCGCGCCTGCGTCTGCATGGAGCATCCTTAAACCGTGTCTACGGTGCACAGCTGCTAGAGTCGGGGCCTGCTATTCTTTGTGGAATTCTGAGCCTCTATGCCCTTTTCTATATATTCCTCGCCCTGTACAATTCGTGGGCTTTTGCGGCTTTGACACTGAAAGTTCAGCTTATTCTGCTGTGCTGGATGTTAGGCCTTATGCTTCTGTTGCATTATGTGGCTTGTGCACTTACTGTAGCTATACCTATTGGACAAGCCCTTAAAGGAAAGGTACCCACGCGTATTACCTATGCGGCTAGCTGGGCGTGCCGCTCTTTGGCGCTTATTCTTGTTGTTGCTACTCTGACCACTTTGGCTTATGCGACTCAGCAAGTCCATGCACTCAATCAAGCCCGCCCCGCGGTGCTTCAGGGTAACGGATATAGTGTGTCCTTTAATGGTTTCCGATATAAGACTAGTGACATCCAGAACCTTCAAGGCTGGAGTAAAGAACAGATAGAATCTGATAACGTCATCCTCGCTAGTGCAGAGAACCTTGTCTATACATCCTATGAATCGATTGAAGCTTATAGAGCCGGAAAGAATGAATCAGGCTCTCTGAAATCTGATCAGAGCTTGGGCCGTACCTTCCTGTACGTGAATCGTGAATATCTGGACAGTAATCCTGAATCCCTGCCAGCAGGCTTACCTCCTCTTGATGACCTGGAAGGTCGTAGCGGTCTTAGCGTCTACTATCCCCAGGAATTGGAAAAGCACACTGATGATATAAGGCACCTTGCTTCTAGTACTTTTGACTCGGCTGATAGCTCTTCTTCCTCGAATAATTTAGAAGCTTCACGTGCTGAGCTTTCGGAGTTGAGGGCATATGAGTCTGTAACGAGATCCTATACATATGGTGACGGTACTAAAGCGAACTACTTTGTGCAGAACCCCATCATTGTGTATGTCCCGAAAACTGTGCTGACTGACAGAACGGAGATGCTCGTTGCCGCCTTCAGTCAGAACGGGGCATTTATTAAGGACCGGCAGAAAGCTCTTGATTCTCTGAAGGGTAGTGCAGCTCGAAGCTACGTAGGTGAAATTCTGCCGGTGAGCGAAAAATATTTTAGTCTCACAAGCAGGATGCAGAGCGAACAACGCATTAGCTTGTATGCGCTCATCATCCTTTCCGTTTTGTGTCTTGTGACCCTTCTGGAGTACGCACGTGTGTACTGCGCAGAACATCAGCAGCGTATCGCTCGTTCCTTTACCTACGGTATGCATCCGACCCGGACTTTCCGTGGGGTTCTCATTGGGGAGGCGGTTTTGACGATTCTTGTCATTAGCTATGGAGTCCTCCAACTAACGAGTTTGGCCCACGAGCAGTATCTCAATGCTGGGGCTGAGACTGCATCTGTTATTGCAGTACTGGCAACGGTACTCTTCACATCCACTGTTATTGTGTCGATTGGTACGAGTTTATGGTCCTTTGGTAGAGGCTACCGAGTTACTGTTGCCAATCATGCGCGAAAGGAAATGTACTGATGACGTCCATCTTAAAAACAGAGAATCTGCTGGCCGTAAGCGGGGGGTCTGTGCGTATTGCAGGACATCCTATTTTTGCTGATGTCCATATTGCTGTAGCTCCGGGGGAAATGATAGCCCTTACCGGTGCTTCGGGAAGCGGTAAGACCACCCTACTCAATTGCCTGGGAACCCTCGCAGATTTTAGTGAGGGCGAGTATTCATTCCGTGGTGCACGGTTAAGCGGAGCTTCAGCGCGAACCCGCCGTCATTTCCGCCGTGATAGTCTAGGGTATCTCTTCCAGAACTATGCCTTAGTAGAAGGGGAGAGCGTTGAAAAGAATATCCTCGGACCGCTCGCGGTTATGCCGCGTTCGCAGCGTCCGAGCCGCAAAGAGCTAGAGTCCGTCCTCGCCCGGGTCGGTTTGTCTGGGCGAGAGAAGTCTCTTATCTACCAACTCTCGGGTGGTGAGCAGCAGCGCGTGGCGCTTGCTGGGCTTATGTTGAAGCAGCCTTCCCTGATTCTGGCAGATGAGCCGACCGGCGCGCTGGACGCCGAGAACGAGGCGCAGGTGCTTGATATTCTGCGAGAGCTGGTGAACGCCGGGGCCTGTGCCATTATTGCTACGCACAGCGATGCGGTGGCGGACTTCTGCGACCGGCGTATTGATATGTCTCAGTTCAAGGGATAAACGAAGAGGATTGTTTTTTGCAATGTGCCGCCTGGCTATGGAGTCGTTAACTCCGTCGCCGGGCGGTACTTTCTTATACAGGGTTTATTTTTACTTGCTGAAAAGAACGGTCATTCGCTGAAGGGTTCCCGCGCCGCGGGCGTTCAACCCCACAACGCGATAGCGTAAAATAGATATATCCCCGCGCAAGTGCGCGGATTAGTACCAACACGTTGAGGTAATTTTCGTGACCAACTCTGTGAACCTGGACCAGCTCGAAGAGCGTCCCGTCCTGGTGGTAGATTACGGTGCACAGTACGCACAGCTCATTGCTCGTCGCGTGCGTGAAGCCGGTATCTACTCCGAAATCGTCCCCCACTCCATGAGCACCGAGAAGATGCTCGCCAAGAATCCGGCAGCCATCGTGCTCTCCGGTGGCCCCTCCTCGGTCTACGCCGATGGTGCACCCAAGGGTGACAAGACCCTGTTTGAAGCCGGCGTGCCGATTTTCGGTATCTGCTACGGCTTCCAGGTCATGGCCCAGACCCTCGGCGGCACCGTCGCCCAGACCGGTCTGCGCGAATACGGCGCAACCGACGCTGTGGTCTGCGCTGAGAACTCTTCCTTCCTCACCGGCACCCCCACTACCCAGAACGTGTGGATGTCTCACGGTGACTCCGTGACCGAAGCCCCCGAAGGCTTCGAGGTGCTGGCAAAAACCCCCGGTGCATCCGTGGCAGCCTTCGTGGACGAGTCCCGCAAGCTCGGCGGCGTGCAGTGGCACCCCGAGGTGAAGCACTCTGACTATGGCCAGGTTGCCCTGGAGAACTTCCTCTACAACGTGGCAGGCCTGAAGCCCACCTGGTCCACCAGCAACATCATCGAAGAGCAGGTCTCAAAGATTCGCGAGCAGGTCGGTAGCGACCGCGTCATCTGCGCGCTCTCCGGCGGTGTTGACTCCTCCGTGGCGGCAGCACTGGTGCACAAGGCTGTTGGCGACCAGCTCACCTGCTTCTTCATCGACCACGGTCTGCTCCGTGAGGGCGAGCGTGAACAGGTCGAGCAGGACTACGCAGCCTCCATGGGTATCAAGGTCATCACCATCGACGAGTCGGAGCGTTTTCTCTCCGCCCTCGAGGGTGTCACCGAGCCCGAAGCGAAGCGTAAGGCTATCGGCCGCGAGTTCATCCGCTCCTTCGAAGAGGCACAGCGCAAGCTGATTGCTGAAGCTGGCGAAGAGGGCGCAGACATCAAGTTCCTGGTCCAGGGTACCCTGTACCCGGACGTTGTTGAGTCCGGCGGCGGCGACGGCACCGCAAACATTAAGAGCCACCACAACGTGGGCGGCCTCCCTGACGACCTGACCTTCGAACTGGTTGAGCCGCTGCGCACCCTGTTCAAGGACGAGGTTCGCGCTATCGGTCGTGAGCTCGGCGTTCCCGAGAAGATTGTGGCACGTCAGCCGTTCCCCGGCCCCGGCCTGGGCATCCGCATTGTCGGCGAGGTTAACCGCGAGAACCTGGAGACCCTGCGTGCCGCTGACGCTATCGTGCGTGAAGAGCTGACCGCAGCAGGTCAGGACGAGCACATCTGGCAGTGCCCCGTGGTTCTGCTGGCTGGCGTTCGTTCCGTGGGCGTTCAGGGTGACGGCCGTACTTACGGTCACCCGATTGTGCTGCGCCCGGTCTCTTCGGAAGACGCAATGACCGCTGACTGGTCGCGCCTGCCGTACGACCTGCTGGCTAAGATCTCGAACCGTATTACGAACGAGGTCAAGGACGTTAACCGAGTGGTGCTGGACGTTACCTCCAAGCCCCCGGGAACCATTGAGTGGGAGTAATCCTTCCACCGGTAGGCTCGTAGCTGCTTGAGGTAGTGAGAGTCTATAAAGAAAGCCGCCCGGTGCATCCTGTTAGTGGATGCGCTGGGCGGCTTTCTTCATGTGAGCGTTTCTAAAAAAACTCCGTAGCTTAGATTTTTCGCATAAATTTTAAAGAAAAACGCCGAAATATTTAAAACGAGAGTTCAAATAAAAGAACTAAAAAATCTCCACAAAACCACACGGGGAAATGAAAACCCTTTAATGCGGGTGATGCGGGTGACGAATCGAATCACGCCAATGAGCGCTCGAACCCAATCCAAAATGCAACGCAAAGAATATTCCAAAGCAACAGAACCCAAACGCGCACGCCATGTAGACGCCATAGGTCAGCATCATGAACTCAGAATCATGGTTCACATCCGATGCCACAATTAGGGCCAAAGAGACACCCAAGATCACAAGCCACATAGCGCTCGCAGCCGCAATCAGCCACGAGATAATGCTCAATACCGGGTGAGGCACCCTAAAGGTCTGCTCAGGGCCCTCGGGGGCGGGCACAGTGGCTACAGAAGCTGTAGCAGGGGTAGTAGACATAGCGGGAGAACGCCACGGAATATGCGCATCAGCATGCTGGCTAGAAGCCTTCGCCGGACGCTGCGGGACACCACCAGATTCGGGAGGGGATGAAAGATACGGCTGTTGCATTGCGGGCTCCTGCATATTTAGCCTCACGGGAGAAGAAACAGCTTAGTTCCTAATCTCGTAAGGAATGAGTGTCAGTGATAGAACGAAAGAATATGGTGGAAAATATATTCCCTCTATATTTCAAGATTAGAAGCGAACCGTCTAAAAAATGAGAGTATCAGCGAATAAGATGCAATATGACGCAAAAATTTCGAAAAATACAAGGAAAAATTAATAAACCTCAATCTGAAGGTTCAGGGTAGGGTTATTAGACAGGGACCTTAACCGTAAAACAACGGCACAGACACAGCAACAGCGAAAGGAACGAGCATGGGAATGATCCTCCCACTCCTCTACTTAGGGGTAGGCTTCGGGCTCGCAACGTTGCTACCCGAGCACTGGGGCAACCACCTGAAAGAAAGCGCCTCCGCCCTGCTGACCTGCTGGATTATCCCCACCGTCATCGTTTATATCGTCGCCACCAGCCGTCCCGAACTCTTCTTCATGGCAGCCTCCACCATGGTGCTCATGGCGCTTCTCGTACGCTGCTCCGGCTTTTTCACTAACGACCCGGTGCAACGGCTCGCCCTCGTCTACCTCAACGCCGGAATCTTCGGAATCCCCGTAGTCGCCAGCTTCTGGGGTGAGGAAGCCGTACGCCTATACGTCGGCGCGTATATCGGCAACTCCGTCATGGGTAATATTCTCGGCACCTCACTCATGCGCAGAGAAACCAATACAGATGGACTCACGACTAGCCGCACCAAGCCCACACAAAAAGCTGCCGTTAGTGCAGTACTACGGTCCCTGCTCACTAACCGCCCCATTGTCGCCGTAGCAATCGGGCTGATATGCATGCCCACCGGACCGTTTCTCAACACCCACGCCGCCGGTATCTACCGGCTCATCACCTGGGTCTTCAGCTTCGTCGGGCTCATGGTGCTAGGCATGTGGCTGAGCACCGCCCGACTGCACCGAACCGACCTAAAACAAGCCCTCGGGTGGGCAGTACTTCGTGTTGTGCTCGTGAGCGTCTACAGTGTCGGCATACTAACCGCTGCATACTGGATGCACACGCATACCGGAGTGCACCTCGATCAGCTATTGGCACACCCGCAGGTACTTTTTATCCTCGGAGTGCTACCGCCAGCCGCTAATATCGTCATTCTGGAAACCCACTACCGGCACGAGGGGACTGCAGCTCCGGTTATTGCTGCCGGGGCAGTCGTCAGCCTGGGAATGATAGCGCTCGCCGTGCCGATTCTGCAGCTGATGTTCTCCGGCTAAGCGGCACTAAGAATGCACGCCGGAATAATAAAGGACAACACAAAAGGAGGGCGGGACATAAGCCTCACCCTCCTTCTGCTGTCTAATACCTTATCGGCACGCGGTAGCACTCAACGAGCTACAGCGCTTATCGAACGATGTAGTACACCTTCGCCTCGTAGGGGCGCAGGGTCGAATCCGCGTCGTCCTTGTAGTTCGAGCTCACCAGCTCAACACGAGCACCAGCCTCAAGAGCCTCAGCAAGCACATCGAAGTCGCGCTCCTGCTCCTCGGCAGTGAAGTTCGAAACCACCAGCAAAGACTCGTTCGCGGGGCTGCCGTCCGCACCACCGGTACGGGTGTACGCGTACACAGCCTCGTCTTCGTTGTGCGGAACCTGAACCGAGTCCACCGGAGTGAAGGCCGCGTAAACCATCAGGTCCTTCAGCTTGCCGCGGCGCAGAGCCACCAGCTGCTGGTAGTGGTAGAAGATCGAATCCTCATCAGCCAGAACAGCCTCAGCGTTAATCGCCGGGTAGTTCGGGTTCACGGCAATCCACGGGGTCACACCCTCGGGGCTGAAACCACCGTTAGCGGATGCATCCCACTGAACCGGGGTGCGAGCATTGTCGCGGCCCTTAATGTAGATTGCCTGCATCGCCTCTTCGTGGCTCAGACGCTTGTGGTCAATGTGCATATCCTCGTAGAAGCGGATCGAGTCACCATCGCGGTAATCCTCAATCGAATCGAACTTCACGTTGGTCATGCCCAGCTCTTCACCCTGGTAAATGTACGGGGTGCCCTGCATGAAGTGCAGGGTGGTCGCCAACTGCTTAGCGGACAGGGTACGGAACTCATCCGAATCGTTACCGAAACGAGAGACAACGCGCGGCTGGTCGTGGTTGTTCCAGTACAGCGAACCCCAGGCGTTACCCGCCAAGGTGGTCTGCCAGTCGTTCAGGATGCGCTTGAGCTCGGTCAGCTTGTACGGCGCGTAGGACCACTTGCCGCCCAGATTGCCGTTCGGGTCGTTATCCACGCCCATGTGATCGAAGTGGAAGATCATGTTCAGCTCACCGGTGTGGTAGCCAGCCCACAGCTTAGCGTCCTCGGGGCTGGTTGCGCTGGTCTCGCCCACGGTCATCACATCGTAGCGGCTGAAGGTCTCACGGGTGAGCTCCTTCATCCACGGGTGTACCATGGTGCCGTTCGCAATGACGAACGGAATTGAGGAAGTGTGCTTCTCAAAGTCAGTGGAGGGGTCATCCGGGTAGCCCTCGGGCTTGGAGATGATGTTGATAGCGTCCAGGCGGAAGCCGTCAACGCCCTTGTCTAGCCACCAGCGGACCATGGAATACAGGTCCTCACGAACCTTCTCGTTCTCCCAGTTCAGATCGGGCTGTTCCTTGAAGAAGATGTGCAGGTAGAACTGGCCGGTCGCCTCGTCCCACTCCCACGCCGGGCCGCCGAACTCGGATGCCCAGTTGTTCGGAGGAATTGGGTTGCCGTCCTCGTCGAAGCCCTTCGGGTCCTTCCAAATGTAGTAGTCGCGGTAGGGGTTGTCCTTCGAGGAACGGGACTCCTTGAACCAGGGGTGCTCATCGGAGGTGTGGTTTGCGACCAGGTCCATCAGGATCTTGATACCGTGCTCGTGAGCGGTTTCGAGCATCTCGTCGAAGTCTTCCATGGTGCCAAAGTCACTCATGATCGCGAAGTAGTCAGAGATGTCGTAGCCGTTGTCCACGTTCGGCGAATCGAACACGGGGGAGAGCCAGATGACGTTGATGCCCAGCTTAGCCAGGTAGGGCAGCTTCTCGGTGATGCCCTTCAGATCACCGATACCGTCGCCGTTTGCGTCGTTGAAGGAGCGGGGGTACACCTGGTACACCACGGCTTCCTTCCACCACTGGCGGCCTTCGTAGGAGGGAACCTCGTATGCCTCGGAGTTGCTCATAATTGCCTTTCTATACCGGCTAACCAGCCAAAAAGAGAACAAGTTGTCTGTGAAAAATAAAAGACGGTGAAAAATAAAAGATAGAAACCCACGCCGGTGTGGGAAACCCCAAACTATGGGGGTTTCCCGCACCCAAATGCAAGAGCCTTACTTACGCATTACCGAAAAGGTAAACCTTCACCTCGTAGGGACGCAACAGGGTACCCTCGTCGGTGAACTCGCGGTTCTCGTCGCGGTAGTTCGAGCTGATCAGCTTCGGGCTGTTCTCAGTTGCTTTCAGCTCAGCAGGGGAGAGAGCCTGCGAGTTTGTCAGCACCACTGAGTCCAGGTTGCCGCCCGCATAGTTCAGCTGAACGGTGTCATCGGTAAAGTTAGCGACAACCAGCAGGGTGCGCTCGCCGGTTGCTTCGGCGTCCTCGTCGGAGTTCACGCGCAGGTAGGCGTAGACCTGCTCGTCTTCTTCATCCAACAGGCGGTACTCACCGGTCAGGACAATCGGGTGCTCGCGGCGCAAGCTAATCAGGTCGCGGTAGTGGTAGAACACGGAATCCGGGTTAGCGAGCTCTGCCTCTGCGTTGATTTCGGTGTAGCGCAGGTTCAGTTTCAGCCACGGGGTGCCGGAGGTGAATCCTGCGTTCTCGCCGGCGGTCCACTGCATGGGGGTGCGTGCGTTATCGCGACCGGAGGCGCTGATGTAGCGCAGCATATCCTCCGCGGAGACGCGGCCCGACTCTTCAACGTACTTGCGCCAGGAGTCGTGAATCTCCAGGTCGTTGTAGTCCTTCACATCGTCAAAGAAGACGTTGGTCATACCCAGTTCTTCACCCTGGTAGATGTAGGGGGTGCCCTGCATCAGATGCAGTACGGTGCCCAGCATCTTGGCGCTGACGGTGCGGTACTCAGGGGAGTCGTTACCGAAGCGGGAGACGGTGCGCGGCTGGTCGTGGTTGTTCCAGTACAGGGAGTTCCAGCCGCGGCCGTGCAGACCCTCCTGCCAGTGGGTGAGGACCTTCTTGAGGTCAACCAGGTTGAAGCGGCGGTCGGACCACTTGCCGGTCACGCCACCTTCGGAGGCGTCTACGTCCATGTGCTCGAATTGGAACACCATCTGCAGCTCATTGCGGTCGAAACCGGTGTAGAGCGCGGCGTCGTCCACGGTCACGCAGGGGGTTTCCCCCACGGTCATGACCGGGTACTTGCTCAAGACCTCGCGGTTCATCTCCTGCAGGAATTCGTGCACGCGCGGGCCGTTAGCTGCGACAGCCAGGGAGTTGTCGAGGCCGCCAGCGAGGACCGCAGGGTCCTCGGGGAAGGAGAGGTCCTTAGAAATCAGGTTGATGACGTCCATGCGGAAGCCGTCCACACCCTTGTCCAGCCAGAAGCGCATGATGTCGTAGACCTCTTCGCGGACCTTCGGGTTCTCCCAGTTCAGGTCGGGCTGCTTGATGGAGAAGTAGTGCAGGTAGAACTGGCCGGTCGCCTCGTCCCATTCCCACACGGAGGGGCTGAAGCAGGAAATCCAGTTGTTCGGCGGAATCGGGTTGCCGTCCTCATCGAAGCCCTTGGGATCGCGCCAGATGTAGTAGTCGCGGTAGGGGTTGTCCTTGGAGGAGCGTGCCTGCTTGAACCATTCGTGTTCGTCGGAGGTGTGGTTGACAACCAGGTCCATCATGAGCTTAATGCCGTGCTTGTGCGCGGTTTCGAGTAGCTCATCGAAGTCTTCCATGGTGCCGAACTCAGTCATGATGGCGCGGTAGTCGGAGATGTCGTAGCCGTTGTCATCATTCGGCGAGGCGTAGATGGGGGAGAGCCACAGCACCTGAATACCCAGCTTGGCGAGGTACGGAATCTTCTCGGTAATGCCGGGCAGATCGCCGATGCCGTCGCCATTGGAATCGTTGAAGGAGCGGGGGTAGATCTGGTAGACCACCGGTTCCTGCCACCACTGGGTTTGGGTCGTCATGATTGTTCCTTCCCTTGGTATGGTTGCGTGGGGCCGCTCTGTGGGCGGCTAAAGTCTGATTAGCGCTGGTTGGTGAGAGGCGTAAGGAGGCTCTGCGGTGCCCAGCTGGAGGGGTCAATGTCCAGGAGCAGACCGCTGTGATCGGAGATCGCTTTGGGGGAGTTGTCGCGGAAGACTACCGCGTGAGAGTTGACCGTGAGCAGTCGGTCGGCGAAAACGAAGTCGATGCGCTTGGCGTCAGTGTTACCTTCCCAACCGGCGATTTCGCGGTGGACGGTATTCTCACCGTCCGTGTGCTCAGCCAGCATGCGGGTGTCAATCATGCCGCTGGAAGTCACATATGCGTAGCCTTCATCGCTCAGATGCGCGGCAGAGTTAAAGTCGCCGCCGAGTAGCACGGGTGCGGTGAGGGCGCATTCTGCGAGTGCCTGCGAGAGACGGGTGTATTCCTGCGCGAAGAGGGGTTCGCCGTCGAAGTCCCACCAGGACATGTGGGTGGTGGCACACCAGAAGGTGCCCGTCTCAGTTTCGATGAGCGCAGCTAGGGCTGCACGGCGCTGTACCTGGTGGTAACCGTAGTCGGGGGACATCTCGATGGGCTTGATGCCGCGAATCGGCAGGCGCGAGAGGATTGCGACGCATTCGTCGTAGAGGTCCCAACCGATGTGGGTTTCGGTGAGGGTCCACTCATAGCTTGCACCCATTTCGTTGAGTGCCTGTACGAGTAGCAGGGCGTAGTTATCTTCGCGGACCGGCACGCCTGCGCCGCCGCGGTAGTTCAGGGGCTCCTTCACAACGGGGGTGGAGGTGAGCTGGTTGACTTCCTGCAGCGCAATGACATCCACCTGCTGTTCAATGATGAACTTTGCAAGGATGCGGATTTTCAAAATCTGGTGGATTTCGCACCAGCTATGGGTGTTGAGGGTGAGGAAGCGCATATAACTAAGTCCGGGGTAGTGTATGAGAAAGAAGTTTGAGGGACGCACCCCGTTGTTGAAGGTTGGGAGCACAGCGGGGGCTCTGGACCTATGGGTGCACTGTTTATGCTATCGATTCTGTGCGCTGGGTAATAGGGAAAAAGTCTCATCTGCAGCAAGTATTTTTAACCAGTGCCGGGAGATGTTTCAGGTTCTGAAAAACTCTTTCAAAACTTCATAAATTGGTATCTCTGACTACGTAAAAGCTGGCATTATTGTTTCTGTCTAAAAACACATTCGGCATTTAGCGCACGCAGGTCATGTGGCGCCGATTTCATACACTTCCAATTAATTAGAGGTATAAAGATACGGCGCTCGAATGCATGAACAGCAGGTTGGCAATGAACGCCAACCCCTGCGTCCGCGCACTCGACAACCCGAAAGGGCGTATAGCCTCATGATGGAAAAAGTACAGAGGTTCGGCTCTGCCATGCTGGCACCCGTTCTTCTCTTCGCATTCGCTGGCCTCGCGGTCGGTATTGCGATCATTGCACAGAACGGCGACCTAATCCCCCTCGCCGCTGACAAGAACAGCCCCTGGAACCACTTCTGGTCTGTTTGGGAGTCTGGCGCATGGACCGTCTTCAACCAGATGGAACTGCTCTTCGTGATCGGTCTGCCCATTGCACTGGCAAAGACCGCTAACGCACGTGCAGTGATGGAAGCTGCCATGGTCTACCTGACCTTCAACTACTTCGTTGGCACCATGCTCAAGGTATGGGGTAAGGGCGAAGGCGGCACCGGTTTCTTCGACCTGGACTACACCACCGACATTTCTGAGAGCGCGGCAGGTACCGGTCTGAAGATGATTGCCGGTATCAAGACCATGGACACCGGTATCTTCGGTGCCATCATCATCTCCGCAATCGTGGTGTGGGTACACAACCGCTGGTTCGACAAGAAGTTGCCGGACTTCCTCGGTATCTTCCAGGGCTCGCAGTACGTTTACGGCGTCTGCTTCTTCCTGATGATGCCCGTGGCATTCCTGTTCTCCTGGCTGTGGCCCTACGCTCAGCACGGCATCTCCTCCCTGCAGGGCTTCTTCATCGCATCCGGCGCAATCGGTGTGTGGGTTTACACCTTCCTGGAGCGCTTCCTGATTCCTACCGGTCTGCACCACTTCATCTACTCCCCGTTCGTCTTCGGTAACGTTGTTACCCCGAACGGTATCGCTAAGGACTGGCCGAGCCACCTGAGCGAGTTCGCTAAGAGCGACAAGCCCCTGAAGGAACTGTTCCCCGGCGGCGGCTTTGCACTGCACGGTAACTCCAAGGTCTTCGCACCCATCGGTATCGCCGCAGCGTTCTACACCACTGCTCGCCCGGAGAAGCGCAAGGAAGTTCTTGCTCTGCTGATCCCCGTCAGCCTCACTGCAATCCTGATCGGTATTACCGAGCCCCTCGAGTTCACCTTCCTGTTCCTGGCACCCCCGCTGTTCCTGGTCCACGCAATCCTGGCAGCAACCATGGCAGCAATCATGTACCAGCTGGGTCTGGTTGGTTACATGGGTGGCGGTCTGCTGGACTTCCTATTCCAGAACTGGATCCCGCTGTGGGCAAACCACTCCGGCACCTACCTCATGCAGATCGGTGTGGGCCTGTGCTTCACCGTCCTGTACTTCGTGATCTTCCGCTTCATGATTCTGAAGTTCGACTTCAAGACCCCCGGTCGTGAAGAAGACGGCGGCGAGACCAAGCTCTACAGCAAGGCAGAGTACAAGGCTGCTAAGGCTGCTGAGAAGGACGGCGGCGCAGCAGCTCCCGCAGCTGACGGTGACCTCTACGCACCTCGCGCAGCAGGCTTCCTCGAACTGCTCGGTGGCGCAGAGAACATCACCACCGTGAACAACTGCGCAACCCGCCTGCGCGTCTCCGTTGCTGATGAGTCTCTCGTCAGCACTTCGGACGCAGACTTCAAGAATGCAGGCGCTCTGGGTCTGGTCCGCAAGGGTAAGGCATTCCAGGTTATCGTCGGCATGGACGTTCCCCAGGTTCGCGAGCGTTTCGAGACCATGGTGAACGAAGCTAAGACCCTCTCCTAAGAGGATTCAGCTTTCAGCCGCCTGACGGCATGACGCCTCATAAGGTATAGACTTCGCCGGCGGTATCGGATAACACCGATACCGCCGGCGAAGCTGTACCCGGATACATACCCGACGTATACCCAGCTCAAATCTGTAGACACACTCACCCTAAGTGAGAGATGACTATCCTCACCCACCCTGGCCGATAACCCTAGAGCGTGTACTATTTATATATTGCTCACCATCGGATTCAGGAGCTTTGAGTGGATTTACAAGACGTCGTGAATGCGAACCAGCACCGATTCAGTGAAACTGAGCGGGAAATTTTGGCATTCATGCTGGAAAATGAAGAGTTCGTTGCAGAGTCAACGATCAACTCCCTGGCGCATAAAACTTATACTTCGACCAGCTCAATTATCCGTTTGACGAAGAAACTGAACTTCTCCGGATTTGCTGAGCTGAAGTACTTCATTAAGTCATCTCTGAACCGCAGCGAACCCTTCAATCCACGGTTCATTGAGAGCGGCCGCGAAGACATTCAGCGGACCTACGACTACCTCGAGCATATGGAGCTGAGCGGACTGCTTAAGCGCATTCATGAGGCTCGCACAGTGTACTGCTTCGGTACCGGCTACGCTCAGCGTAACGCCGTGCAGGAATTTGCCAAGTCCATGCAGGTTTGCGGTAAGTTCTGCCACGTCATTCCGGCACGTAATGAGTTCGAAAGTGCCATGAACAATATGACCCAGGACGACGTGGTCATCATTGTGTCCTTCTCCGGCCAGACCGAGAACATGCGTGAACACATTAAGATGCTGGCGCTACGCCGCATCCCAATGATTGCGGTGACCGCCATTGGCGTGAACTACATGTCCTCGCACGCCGAGTACTCTCTGCACTACCAGACCACTCCCACCCATATCAGCACCCACCGCAAGCCCTACTATTCGTTCGTGGCGCTGTCGGTGCTGCTGGACTACATCGTGCGCCGCTACATTGAATTCGTTGAACACGAGCGCCGTGAAACCCTGCAGGACCAGGTGGACGACGCTCTCAACAGCGGGGGCGAAATCGACGCCTGACAAGGCGTGACTGTGCCCGTCTGCTCCTTTACTCACTCCTCCTGAATCCGACCGAATCCGCCTGAGACCATCTGAAAGAGACACCCTGTGACCGCAATTTTCGCGCTCATCGATAACACCGAGAAGATGCGTAAGTACCTGTTCTGGTACCTCATGATCATCCCCGCACTGCTGTTGCTGTGGATTGTGCTGGGCGCAGCGAACTCCCAGATGGACTTCCAAGCAGCCCTGAAGATTCCCTTCTTCACCGTGGCGTTTCTGAATGCCTGCCTCAGCCTGCTGCTGGGTGGCACCCTCAATCTCGCAGGTGCAGAGAACGAACGTACCGAACGGGCCTACGCCCTGTACCTGACCGTACTGCTGGTCATTATTGGTAACCTGCCCGGCGCAATCCTGAGCTTCTTCCTCTTCCGCTCCCTGCGTTTCGGCAACCTGGAAAGCGAACTGGCGCCCAAGTACCGTTGGGTGCTTCTGCCTGCCCTGTTCTTCTACGTATTGGTGACCGTAGTGCTGTTCGCCGTCAATATCGCAATGTGGTCGAAGTAAGCGCACAGGCACAGTAAGCACAAAAGTGCAGTAACCATACAGGCACACACTGACACTCGCCCTTTTGAGGCACACCGGGCAGAGGACCCCGGAAGAACTACAATCTTCGGTGTGTACGCGCAAACGTACACCGTACTGATCCACAAGGACACTCGCACCGTGAACCAGATTCCAGAGCCTACCGACGCGCACCACGCACCCGGCACTCCGGCTGATACTGCTCAGCCCGCCGTAGCCGCCGCGACCTCAGCAGAGGAAACCCACGAAGTAGCCGACGAAATCAACATCGCCGAGCTGCCCGCACACCTGAACCCCGCCCACGAGGACTTTGACCCCTCGGCGGGGCTTGAGCGCTGGACAGAACAGATGGACATTTACACCGGTCCCGACGCGATGCTCGACTTCAACCAGGTCGACTACGTGCACATCGACCTGTCCGAGGCGAACCCCTCCGGTTTGGCTCAGCTACTCGCTGGACGTAAGACTCGCCTCTCCACGATTCTGCGCGAAAAGTCGCAGCTGGAGGCAGGCATGCGCTCCGCACGCACCCTGCGCACCAAAATCTACGAGCTTGCCACCGACCACGGCCTGGACTCCGGCTACTTCGTGGCGGGTACCGCCTCGTGGCTTTCGCACGACACCCGCGAGAATACCGCCGCCTACGAGAAGCGCTTCATCGCACCGATTCTTATGGCACCGCTGAGCATCACTCCGCACCCGAAGGACGATGACTTTGAGCTGCGCCTCGCCGGTTCCGCACGCCTGAACCCCGCGATGGTCCGACAGATCAAGCAGGAATACGGTATCGATCTGGGCACCATGGATGTGGCGCAGCTGGCGAACTCCATGTCCCGTCTGGACCCTGAGCCGGTCATCGAACGTATGCGCGCCTCTGCAGGCCGTATTCCGGGCATGACCATCGAGTCGAAGTACTTTATCTCAACCTTTGCTGACCTGAAGGAAAGCCTGGGCGAGCTGCCGCATACCGCCATCACCCCGCTGGTTCGTGACCTGGCGGCGCTGAAGGTGCCCGGCGTGAAGCCCCGCGAGCTCAACGCCCACAACCTGCAACCACCCCTGGATCAGCGTGACCCTGCAGAGGAAATGCTCCTGCTGGATGCGGACGCAAACGCTCAGGAAATTGTTGACACAGCGGTCAGTGGATTCTCCTTCACTATCACTGCGGCGCCCGGCACCGAGCCGCTACGTACTGCTGTGAATATTGCTTCTGCCCTGATGGGGCGCGGCAAGTCAGTGCTGGTGGTGGGCGAGAAGCGCTCCACTCTTGCCGATTTTTCGGCGCTGCTCAAGCGCACCGGCATTGAGAACCTGCGATACGATCTGCTTGCCGAGCATAATGCTGAGGCTCAGCGCGCCGAGTTCATCCGCGCAATCGTGCGTAATGAGGGCGCCGAAGAACCGAACTCCGAGGACCTGAACGAAGAGCTCATGGCAACCCGTGCCGCGCTGCTTGACCATACTCGTGCCCTGCTGAACAAGGACTCGAACTGGCAGATTTCTGTCTACTCGGCGCTGCAGCGTCTGGCTGAGCTGACCGCCTCCGAGGACGGCCCGGCAACCCGCGTGCGTTTTGACCGCCCTATGCTTGATTCGCTCATGGAGCGTGAGCAGGTGCGTGCCGAGCTGGTGCGTCTGGGCGAGATTGATGGTTTTGCGGCAGCTTCGCGTACCTCCCCGTGGTACCGTGCCCGCCTGGTCAATGACGAGGAAGCTGCCGAGGCATACGCCCTGGTCATTACCCTCAAGTCGTCCTTGCTCAACCTGCGTGAGACGATGAACCACACCAGCGCCATGCTGGGTTTGCGCCCGGGTCGTACCATCGCTGAGTGGGAGTCGCAGCTGGCGATTCTGATGCGCATCCGTGAGACGCTCAAGCGTTTCCGTGCGGATGTCTACGACCGCCCTGTGACCGACCTAATCGCGGCGACTGCCTCCGGTTCGTGGCGCCGTGAGAACGGCATCGAGATGAGCAGTATGCAACGTTCCCGCCTGCGCCGCGCGGCGAAGGAGTACATCCTGCCCGGAGTGAATATCGGTGAGCTGCACGAGCAGCTGAAGGTGGTTCAGTCGGAGCGTGCCGAGTGGATTCGCCACATTGAGGCGCCCCGCACCCCGCAGATTCCGGAGAACCTGGATCAGCTGGCTGACGCCCTGAACTCCCTGGTTTCTGAGCTGGCGGGCCTGGGCATTGTCCTGGCTGACACCATTGAAGGCACCGACTTTGTGCGCACCAACCTTGACACACTGGATGCGCGTCTGGACGCCCTCATGGCGGACCGCGTGCTGCTGATGACCCTGCCGGAGCGTGACGCCCTGACCCAGAAGCTGCGTGAGCGCGGTCTGTCGGAACTGCTCGATGACCTGTACGCGCGTCAGGTTCCGACCGAGGTTGTTTCCGCTGAGCTGGAGCTTGCCTGGTGGCAGTCTGCCTTGGAATTCTTGCTACAGCATCACGAAGGTAAACTGCTGGACGGTGACCGTCTGCGCGATGCAGAGTCACGTTTCCGCCGTGCCGATTACGCCCACATGACTAGCGCTCCGGCCCGTTTGCTGGCGAAGGTTGCTCGCGTGTGGACTGAGCGTATTGAGTCTGAGCATGACCAGGCGGCGTACCTGAAGAGTCAGCTGCGTGGCTACGAGTTCATGCTCGAAGAGTTGCTGACTCACGCCCCGGTCATGGTGCGTACCCTGTTTCCGCTGTGGACTGCGAGCCCTTTCGCCCTGGCGCGTAAGGTTCCCTCCTCCATGCGTTTTGATACGGTGCTGCTGCTGGACTCCGAGTCAACCCCGCTGGCGGCGAACCTGCCGGCGATTACCCGCGCCGACCAGGTGATCGCCCTGGGCGACCCGCATTCGGGTTACCCCTCGCCGTTCATCGTGTCTGCGCCGACTTTCGGTGCACCTGAGCCGACCGATGAGCAGCTGGACAGCACCTTCGACGTGCTCGCTACCGTGCTGCCCAACCGTACCCTGGCGATGCTGCACCGCAGCATGGACTCGGTGATTCTCGACTACCTGAACCGTGAGTTCTACGGTTCGCAGCTGCATGCGGCTCCTGTGAGCCGCGCCTCCGCCCAGCCTGCCGGTTCGCTGACCGTTGAGTGCATTGATACTCGCGGTAAGGTCAGCGATAATGCGAACCTGGATTCGCCCGGTGTTGAGGTGGAGCGCGTCACGAACCTGGTGCTGGAGCACGCGTACCGCGCCCCGGACCGTTCGCTGGCGGTTGTGACCGCTAGCCCGAAGCACGCTCAGCGTGTGGCTGAGTCGGTGCGTCACGCCCTGAGCCTGTACCCGCAGCTGGCACCGTTCTTTGCCGCCGGCGAGGAGTCTTTCCGTGTGGTCGACCTGACCCGCGCTGAGACCCTTGAACGCGATACCGTGATTTTCTCCCTGGGTGTAGGCCGTGCCCGCCTGGGCCAGGCGTCGTACGATTTGGGTCAACTGTCTGCCGAGCACGGTCGCCAGGGCTTTGTGGTTGCGTTGACTCGCGCACGCCGTGCCCTGCGCATCGTTTCGTGCATTGACCCGTCGGAGCTGGACCCGCAGAAGCTACATCATGGTGCGGTGGACTTCTACCATCTGCTGCGTGAGCATGCGGAACGTCAGGCGCGTGAAGAAGTGGAGGCGAAGGCACAGCGCGTACCGGAGAGCCTGCCGCGTAACGCATTCTTGGCAGCTGACGATGTGGACACCCCGGATTTGGGCGACTGGCTGCTGAACGATTTGGTTGCGCGTCTGCAGGATTGCGGTGTGCGTGTGAGCCGCGGTGAGGGCGATATCGCTCTGATTGCGCACGCCCCGGAGAAGCTGGCGGCTGAGCCGGTGCCTGCGTTGGGCGTGGCTCCCGTGGTCTCGTCGAACCCGAGCGTCCCGGCGGCTATGCCGCTGGTGGCGTGCTCTGATGGCGAGCAGAATTATGCGCGGGCTTCGGTGCGTGAGCGGACCCGTCTGCTGCCGGAGCGTCTGAGCCGCACGGGCTGGAACTACATTACGCTGGGCACCCTGGAGGTGTTCGCTGATCCGGATGCTGTGGTGGCGCGTGTGCTGCACTACCTGGATATGGATGAGGGCGCTGAGGTCCGTGGCTAGTTATTCGTCGACGCCGAAGCCTCGCCGCGGCCACCGCCGTGTGAGCGGCGGCGGCTCGGTGAGTGGGGCTGAGCCTCTGCTGGTGGGTGTAACGACGCCTCCGGCGGTGGCTTCGGGTACCTCGTCTGTTGCGGGGACTTCCGTGAAGAAAGCTGATGCTCAGAACCTGACCTCTCAGAAGGCGGGTTCACAGAAAGCGGCTACCTCCGCGCAGCCGCTGCCACCGGAGGAGCGTGAGCGTCTGGAGTGGATGCGTCAGCAGTGTCCTCCGCACTGGGGTAACAATATCGTGTAGCGCATCCGAGCCGGGAGTGCTTCTTGAACGCCGAGGGGCGGGGCAACTTGTGTTGCCCCGCCCCTCTTATGGCTGGTGCGGAACTTCCGCTTAGGAGTTGCCCTTATCGGTGCTGTAGAAGCCGGAACCCTTGAAAGTCACGCCGACGGTGTTATAGCGCTTGCGCAGGGTTTCTTCGCCGCACTGCGGGCAGACGCGCAGTGCATCGTCGCTAAAGGACTGGCGCTGTTCAAAGACGTGATTGCAATTCTTGCACTGGTAAACGTAGACCGGCATATTGTCCTTCTGTATCGATTTTTTAGCTGAGCGGGTTTAATAACAGTGGTTTGAGTGTACCGCTTTTGAAATGCTCTGGGCTATTTGCGGTTTCTTCTCAAAAGCTATTGCTGGTTTCTTTTTGCCTTTTTCTTGAGCGACTTTGTTGGAGTGTTCCTGCATATCTTTGAGCTTTTGCATGAAGATTTGGGGTGTCAAGCAGGAGGTGGGCGGTGCTGGTCAACCGGCTACACTGATGACTGCTGAGAGGCATGGAAAATGCCTTCTTCGGTGAGGATGACTGGCAGAATAGCGTCCCACTGGTCGTAGGGAATAGCTTTATAAATTTCATCGGCAAAGACCACACCGATGGTCTGCTCATTCAGCTGCTGTGCGCTGAGCAGGGGGATAATGCGGTCGTAGTAGCCGCCTCCCTGACCGAGGCGGTGCCCGCCAGCATCAAAGGCGAGAGCGGGGATGAGGCGCACATCGGCGTTCACGAAGGCTTGCTCGTCCTGTTCTTCGCCCTCGGGTTCGGGGATTCCCATGGGACTGAGCGGATGCTCAGCGGCGGGGTCCCAGCGCACCCAGGCGAGCTTGCGGCCGGGACGCACGACGGGTACAAGGATGCGGTGTCCCTGCTGATGGAGAGCGTTTAGTGACTGAACGATGGGCGGTTCAGATTTGGTGGGCAGGTATGCCGCGATGGTGCCGGGGGAGTGGAGGCGCTGCGCGACCGCCTCAAGAATGTGGCGGGTGAAAAGGTCAGCCATCTGCTGCTGGTCATGTTCGCCGCGGCGGCTGCGTGCGGTGAGGCGGTGCGGGCGAATCTGGGAACGGAGAATGTCTTTATCCAGGGAGATATCTTCTGCGCTGGCACCGGTGTCGGAGTTGCTGATTGCGGCTGCGGTATTGAGAGGCATGGTGTGTCCCATCGTCTTGCGGGTGAGGTCTTAATATAGGGGCGGGGGAGAGTGGCTCTATGGGTTAGGTTGGCTGGTTTGAATCGTGGTGCCTCTGCGCTGAGGGGCGTTTAAGGTGGGGCGAAAACATCTATGCGGGCGGCAAAAAGTAACCTACTCTGCTGGGCTGTAGAATCTACTTTTTAGTATAGGGATTACAGAAAATAGCATTGGGTTCTGAAGAACGTATTTTCTCTACATCCCGAAGAACGTAGCTTCACTGATATGTAGTTAGTCACGTTGAAGATTTTTTCATGTCATAGTGTCGATAAATCAGCTTAAGTACTTTATAACTTAGGGTATTCTTGTGGCATGGCTACTGAAATTAAGTCTGTTACTAAGGCAGTTATTCCTGCTGCTGGTCTGGGCACCCGATTCCTGCCCGCCACGAAGGCAACCCCGAAGGAAATGCTCCCCGTCGTCGATCGCCCCGCGATTCAGTACGTGGTGGAGGAAGCAATCCGTGCCGGTCTGAACGACGTTCTGATGATTACCGGCCGTAACAAGCGCGCTCTTGAGGATCACTTTGACCGTGTTCCCGTTCTGGAGCAGCAGCTTGCTGAGCAGGGTAAGGACGCCCTGCTCGCATCCGTGGTAGCTACCAATGAGATGGGCGGTGACCTGCACTACGTGCGTCAGGGTGACCCCAAGGGTCTGGGCCACGCTGTTCTGCGCGCAAAGCGCCACGTCGGCGATGAGGCATTCGCTGTTCTGCTCGGCGATGACCTGATTGACGAGAAGGAAGACCTGCTCGCTCGCATGGTGGAGGTCCAGGAGCGTACCGGCGGTTCCGTCGTTGCTCTGATGGAGGTTCCCCGTGAGGCTATTTCTGCTTACGGTGCAGCTGCTATTGAGGCTGTTGAGGGTGAGGACGATTTTGTAAAGATTACCGGTCTGGTTGAGAAGCCTGCTGCTGATGAGGCTCCCTCGAACTACGCTGTGATTGGTCGTTACGTTCTGAGCTCGAAGGTCTTCGAGGTTCTGGAGAACACTGCTCCGGGTCGCGGCGGCGAGATTCAGCTGACCGACGCTCTGCAGACCCTGGCTCAGGGGGAGGGCGAAGGCGAAGGCGTCTACGGCGTGGTCTTCTCCGGCCGCCGTTTCGACACCGGTGACAAGCTGTCCTACCTGAAGGCAAACGTTATTCTTGCTGCTGAGCGCCCCGAGTTCGGTGAGGACCTGCGCGCATGGCTGAAGGACTTTGTCGCAGAGAACTGCTAAGCACTCTGCATCCGCTCTCTAGCGAGGGCAACCGATAAATACCAACCACGCTGAGGAAGGTGTTCTCTCTTGTGGGCGTTAGCCCAAGAAGGGGGCGCCTTCCTTTGTGTCGTACGTGGGATATTGTTGAGTGAGGGGTCAATGAGAGTACTGCTGCGAACATGTATTGCATCTTCGGATGCATATTCCTTCTAGGGTATATGCGCATATTTAGACCGATTCTTGCCCCTTATGGAAAGCATCGAGAATATAAGGGTATGATTAAAGTCTAGGGATAAAGGGACTATAGAGGGCGACCTGATATGACGCTGTTGAACACTTCTGGTGTGTTGGTAATTCTGACCGTGATTTTGCTGCTGTGGGTTGTACCCAGGAGTCTCCATCGAGCGCCCGCAGGTTCCGTCATGGAGCCTGAGCGTCCCTTGATTAGCGCCGAGCGTACCGCTGAGGACATTCTTGCCTCTGCAGGTGTGCTGCTGAATGAGTCGGATGCGTACCAGTCTTCCGATTATGCGGTGGCGCCGGGTACCTCTCTGCCCTCTTCTGCTCTTTCGCAGGCTTCTTCCTCTCACGCTGTCGATGACTCCGCTCAGCCTGCTCTGGATACGGCTTCTATTTCGCAGATTCGCGAATCTTCTCCCACTGCGCCCTATACCGATGGAATCCCTGTAGTGGAGGAGGTAAAGCCCTCCGCCCTGTCTTACTTTGACACCTCAAGCCCGAGTGGTATTGGCCTGCTGGTTGCTGTTGCATTGGCTGGTTTGGGCCTTCTGAGTGGCGTTCTTGCTCTCTTTGGTGTTGCGGCGTGGGGTTGGGCTGTTCTCTTCCTGATTCTTGCCGGTGGCGTGTGGGCTGTGAGCCGCTTCGGTCTGCTGGAGTCTGCGAGTCATCAGATTAAGGCTCGTCGTGCTGCTCGTCTTGCTGCGGCATCTGAGGAGGAGCCCGGTGAAGAGGATGCCGAAGATTCTGATGAGGACGAAGTGCCTGCCGGTAGTGCCGACGAGTCTGCGGAGGCGCCGGTTCAGGACCCGATCGAAGAAGAGAAAACCCCCGCTTGCTCCGCTACCCGCAAGCCCGTACACGGCATGAACCGCGAGGCAGCACGCCCGAGCCGCGCACATGCTGCAGTGGAGGCATCTGAGGGTGCACCCGAGGTGGCTGCTCGCGAGGAGGCGCCCGCGCCTTCTCAGGCTGTTCGTCCTGTTCGCCCGGCACCCGCTCGTTTTGCCGCAACTAGCTCTGCCGAGTCGCCTGCGGCTCATAGCCCTGAGCATCGCCAGCAGCGTCCGAGCCGCTTCCAGCCGATTCGCCGCGGTAGCGTGCTCTTCGACCAGGAGAGTGGCTCGGCTACTTCCTCCGCGGCTGCGCCTCGTACCGCGGGGCAACCTCAGGTTGTACAGGCGTATGTTGGGCAGGCTCAGGCGGTACAGACTCCTATTTCACAGCATCAGCCCGTTCAGAAGGCTCCGGCACCTGTCGCCCAGCCGGTAGCGCCTCAGCCTGCTCAGGTTCAGCAGGATTCCGCTCAGGCACCTGCACAGTCGATGGCAGCTGCCGTACAGCAGCCGGCAATTCATCCTGATCAGCCGGTGGCTCGCCAGGCTCTGCGCGACGGTTCACCCGTCCGCCAGGTAGCTGCGGCTCCTGCCGCTCAGCCGATTCCTGAAGAGATTCCTCTGCCGGATGTCCTGGATGATTCCGAGTTCGATACGCTGGATATCGCCTCGCTGAACGACCCGGCTCTCTCGACCGGTGCTACCTCGACCGTTGGTGTTCGTTCGACGAGCCGTCACCCCGGTGCTGGCTCCTCCTTTGAGGCTGTGAGCAACACCTGGAACCCGGTTCAGTTGCCCAAGCCGCTGAGCGCCCTGCACCGCCAGGATCAGGATAAGAAGTAAGCTCTGCGGTCACTACATGTAAAACCCCCGACATGTCGTACTGTCGGGGGTTTCGCGTCCCTGGGTAATAGGGACGGTTAAAAAGAAAAAGGAACCCCGTCTATGGGGTTCCTTTTCTAGCATCACACACAGGAAGAAAGCCTTCTAGACCGACTAGGAAGGCCTTCCCACAAGACCTGCCCTATTCGGTAATAAAAATATATCCTAATTCCTGCACCTGGTACAAGCTGAAAATAGTGACACCCTGTCAATAAACTAAGGTTTACCTAAGTAAAATCCTTGTTATTGCAGGCGACAAGGGGCAATAACCCCTGGCTGAAAAAAATTTAAAAAAATTTTAGCCCCCTCCGTACGTTGAATAAGAAGCCTCAAAGAACCTTCAATCAGGCTAATATTGCCCACTCATGAGAAAATAGCCAGATGAAAGATTGGTTTGACGCACTCCCGATTGAGGTAGCCCTAGCAATCATGTGGGGTGTCGGCATTGTTCGCACCAGCATTGTCTACGGCCTCGGAGTGCTGACCGCAGAAGGGGGATCCCGCTTTGACCGCATCCGCAAAGCCATGGATAGCCCGCTCTACCGCAAAGCGCGCGCCTTCATCAACCGATGGGGCGTTATTGCCGTGCCCCTCTGCTTTCTTACCGTGGGTCTGCAAACCGCGGTCATCATCACGACCGGCTTTACGAAAATGCCGTTGCGTCGCTGGGTTCCCGCGATGCTGGTCGGAACCTTAATATGGGCGTGTATCTACACCACCATCGGTTTCGCAATTCTTGCCGCGCTCGGCCTGGAACCGTGGATGTTCCCGGTCGCCCTCGCCATTGTTATTACGGTGCTGGTCATTGCGGCTCAGCTGCGCGAACGCCGCATTAACCGCGAAACCGTTGAGAACGCTACGGCAAACATTACCGAGAACTAGTCCTGCCTCCAGCAGGGGATAGGTGCACTATCTCCCCGGGTTGAGGCCGCTTACCTGACCCCAATACCCCCGCCCAAGATGTGCTAGCGTGGAGGGATGACTTCATCCGCACCCTCCACCGTAGGTATCCCCGAAGAGCAGCCCGCCAACGACCCCGCTCTCACCGCAATCGACCCCGAGCTGAGCGCGCCTGAAAACGCTACCGACGAGGTAGAAACCGAAGCGCTCACCGAGGCCCCCACCCGCGTGTACCTGCATCCCGAGCAGCTGGCAATGATTCAGACTCCGGAGGCTTTGCCCATCCCCGTGCTACAGCGCTCTGTGCTGCGTGTTAGCTACGTTCCGGCGATTATGCCCGGCAAGTGGTTCAACCGCTGGCATGAGCGTTACGGCGACCGCGTGCAGCTGGCGGAGGTACCCGTGCGTGAGGCGCGCGGCCTGGACTCCCTACATCAGGATTTGTGCCTGATTGATCCCGCCGCCAACCCCCCTGCTGGATCTTCAGAAGAGGGAACCTCTGAGGTGCCTGCCGAAGTTGCCGAGCACTCTCCCATTGAGTGTAAGGACGTACCCGAGAATCCCTTCGCACACATGAGCATTGTGCGCCCCGACCGCGAACCGGTAAGCACCGACGGCGAGAAGTACCACAGCATCCGCCTCTACGAGGAACTGCCCGTGGTCATTCTGCCGGTGGATCATGTGCTCACCGTACTTGATGAGGTGCCCGTGGAGGAGCTTGCCGAAGAGTTCCTGTTGCAACCGGCCTCCGATATTCCCGCCTATGAGGAAGTATCCCGCGCCTGGCGTGAGAACGCAGGTCGCATTGTGCCCGAAGGTCTGACCGATAAGGAAACCATCGAGCTGGTTGCCGCCGGTGTGGGCCTGTACATTGTGCCCATGTCCATTGCGCGTTTCTACCACCGCAAGGACCTCACCTACCGCCCCGTTGCGGGCTTGGACGTCTACCCGGTGCACCTGGTGTGGCCGCGTGCCCCCAAGGGCGAGCCGCGCAGCGAAGAGCTTGAAGCGCTCCTGCAGGACTTCATCGGTATTGTGCGTGGCCGCACCGCAACCAGTGACCGCGGCAGCGAAACCCGGCAGGCACGCGCTGAACGCGTCGCCGCCGAAAAAGCAAAGGCAAAAGCGAAGGCACGAGCCGCCAACGCCCGCCGTGAAGCACACGATAAAAAACGCGCCAACGCCAAGAAAAACGGTAACGCACGCCAGCACTCCCGACAGACCGCCAAAGCCGCCAGTGCACGCCGCGGCAAGAAACGCTAAAGAACGATAGACGGTAAAATCAAACCATGGCATTAGCAATGGAAACCCGCCCCGCAGCCTACGCAGTCATCATTGAGCAGGGCAAGCTGCTCATGACCCGCTGGGTGCCCGAAGACCGCGCACTCAGCCCTCTCTGGTCCCTGCCCGGAGGCGGCATGGAACCCGGCGAACAGGCCGATGAAACCGCGCTGAGGGAAACCCTTGAAGAGACTGGCTATAGCGTCGCTATTGAAGACATTCTGGGCGTGCACGCCGGGCACTTCCCCGTGCGCTCCACCCAGAAAGACCCGCAAGCGCTGCCTTTCTGCGCCCTGCGGGTGGTTTTCCGTGCCCATATTGTCACCGGCGAACTGCGCCATGAAATTAACGGTTCCTCCGACACCGCACGCTGGGTACCCATCGCTGAGCTAGATACCATCCGCTACGGTACTCTCATAGACGAGGTAGCCTCCATGATGGGCTACTCCAATGCCGCCAGCTGGGCACGCGAATACCGCGAATTTCTTGCCGACGAAAATGCACGGAAGCTTCCCTAATGAACCGACTAACCATCACCCGCCGTGCGGTGTTCACCTCCCTGGTGCTCATGCCGCTGCTCGCCGCCTGCGGGAATAATGACGCAACCCCCCAGATGGACCCTTCCGCATCCAGCTACGGTACTCTGCGCATCGGCTACGGTGCCCTGCGTGAAATGCGTGCTGTGGCGCACCTGTACGCGCGCGCCCTGCGACAGGTTGGCTACTCCGTTGAACTAGTTGACACCGACAATAGCCGCGCTACCGCCCTGCGCGGGCTCATGGTTCCTTCGGCTAACTCCGCCACCCCTACCGCAACTTTGCCCGACGATGAGGAAACCGGTAGCACCGCAGCCGCGCTTGAATCGTTGGACCTGGTTATCGACTACAGCGGTGACCTGCTGCTTTACCTGACCGACGACGGAAAAATCAGCCCCGCCGCAGCGCAGAACGAACGCATCGCGGCCTCCGTGAGCGCCTCCGCTCAAGCCGCAGGCGTGACCCTGCCCCCGGCAGCTACCCCCAACCCGGAGGAGAGCACCGCCTCCGCGCATGCTAGGGACGCAACCGCGAGCCCCACGGCAAGCTCTACCCGCTCCGCAGACCCCATCAACCTGCGTGCCATGAGCACCACCGACATGACCAACGCCATCTCGCGTATCCTGCCCGAAGAGCTCATGCTCCTCAACGGTGCCCACGCCACCAACAAGGATGTACTGGTCACCACCCGCGCCGTGAGTGCCCGCCACAAGCTCAACTCCCTTGCGAACCTGCGTGAGGTACACTCTTCTCTGGCGTTCTCCATTCCGACCGGGTACTCCAGCGGCACCTACGGCGTGGATTCTTTGCATAGCCTCTACCGCTACCGTGTGCACAACCCGAAGATTCAGGACAACCCTGCCGAGCGCGTTAAAGCCCTGACCTCCGACAGCGTGCAGGTGACCCTGCTGCACAGCAGCGACTCCGCGATTGAAGAGAACCGCCTGGTTATCCTGGAAGACCCGTCAACGGCACTTTTGCAGCAGCAGTTGGTGCCCATTATTCGTCGTGCCCTGCCAGATAGCGCCCGTACGGCAATTAACCGCGTATCATCTACATTAGACACGGGTAACCTCTCGTTCCTATTGCGTCTGACCAGCGGATCCAACCCCATCGCAGATGATGACGCAGCGCAATTCATTTTGGATCACCCTAGAAAGTAAATCATCATGACGAAGTACCGTCAGTCCTCAAAGTTGAGCAACGTCCTGTACGACATCCGCGGCCCCATTCTGGACGAGGCCAATCGCATGGAGGCGATGGGTCACCGCATCCTCAAACTGAACATTGGTAACCCCGCCCCCTTCGGCTTTGAAGCGCCCGACGCCATCATGATGGACATCATTCGTCACCTGCCCGAAACCCAGGGCTACTCCGACTCCCGCGGCCTCTACTCGGCACGTACCGCCATTGTGCAGCACTACCAGAACCGCGGCATTATGAATCTTGACACCGACGCCGTCTACCTCGGCAACGGCGTGTCTGAGCTAATCCCGATGACCCTGCAGGCACTGTGCGAGACCGGCGACGAAATCCTGGTTCCCATGCCTGACTATCCGCTGTGGACCGCATCCACTGCGCTGGTTGCCGGCAAGCCCGTGCACTACCTCTGCGATGAGGAAAACAACTGGTACCCGGATATTGAAGACATTAAGTCGAAGATTACCGAGCGCACCAAGGGCATCGTGGTTATTAACCCGAACAACCCCACCGGCGCCGTGTACCCACGCGCAGTCCTGCAACAGATTGTGGACGTGGCACGCGAGCACAATCTGGTGGTCTTCGCTGATGAAATTTACGAAAAGATTACCTATGACGATGTTGAGGTAGTCAACATGGCAACCCTCACCGGCGACGACGTGCTCTGCCTGACCTTCTCCGGTCTGTCCAAGGCATACCGCGTCTGCGGTTACCGTGCAGGCTGGGTCGCTATCACCGGCCCGAAGAAGGACGCCACAAGCTACCTTGAGGGTATTCACCTGCTCGCCTCCATGCGCCTGTGCTCCAACGTTCCGGCACAGCACGCAATCCAGACCGCGCTCGGCGGCTACCAGTCCATTAACGAGCTGATTATTCCCGGCGGCCGCCTGTACGAGCAGCGCACCCTGGCGCACAAGATGCTCAACGAGATTGACGGCATCAGCTGCACCAACGCCGAAGGCGCACTGTACCTGTTTCCGAAGATTGATGTTGAGCGCTTCGACATTACTGACGATGAGCAGTTCGTCCTGGACCTGCTTAAGAGCCAGAAGATCCTCTTCAGCCACGGCCGCGCCTTCAACTGGAAGGATCCGGACCACTTCCGCCTGGTGTTCCTGCCCGATACGCAGACCCTCACCAGCGCCCTGGAGCGTCTGGGTAACTTCATGGCTGACTACAAGCAGAAGCACTAGCCTTCCCGCCTCTGCTACATATAGACAGAAGTAGCCTGCCCCGCAGTTCTGATGAGCTACGGGGCAGGCTATTTTTAGTGGCTTAGCGGATGCGTGATGCGCCAGAGGGCCGAGGAACGCGCCGGGGGAGGGGCGTGCTAGTTCGCCGCAGGCTCCCCGCCCTGCGCACCAGTCTGCACACCGCGTGCCGCGTTCAGGCGCTCCTGTGCGCCCTGAAGCCACGCCTCGCAGCGGGCGGCTAGTGCCTCGCCACGCTCCCACAGGGCGATGGAGGTTTCTAGGTCACTGGCGCCGGACTCCAGCTGGCGCACGACCTGCTCCAGCTCGGCACGCGCCTGCTCATAGCCGAGGGTTTCGATGGGTGCGCCCAGTTCGGCGCTGTTGAAGCTAATGTTCTCGCTCATTGAGGAACCTTTCAGAGGTAAAAACTAGGGGTAAAACTTAGGGGTATCGAGGTTTAGGAGATGTTTGAGGGATCCGTGGAGTTTACGGTCGCCTGCGCCGAACCGACCGCCGCGCGCACCGTAATCTGCTCGCCCTCGCTCAGCGCTGAAGCGTCACGCACAATAGCGCCCGCGGCATCCTGAACGATGGAGTAGCCGCGGTTGAGCGTCTGCGCAGGTGAGAGCGACCGCACCCGTGCCAACGTATGCGATAGGGTTGCTGACTCGCGCTCCAGACGGTGATGCACCGAACGGTGCGCACGCTCGCGCAGCTGGCTCAGCTCCTCCACACGCATGAGCAGGGAGGACTCCGGATGGGTGAGCACCGGGCGGCTACGCAGCTGGGCAATGTAGTTCATCTGCATGCCCACGTAGCCGAGCACCGCTCGGTCCAGGCGGGCGCGTGCCTCGATGATACGGGCGGTTTCCTCCGAAATATCGGGCACAATGCGCTTACCCGCATCGGTGGGGGTGGAGGCGCGCAGGTCGGCGACCGCATCGAGGATGGGGGAGTCCGCCTCGTGACCGATTGCCGAGACCACCGGGGTGGTGGCTGCTGCGGCGGCGCGGATGAGGGCTTCCTCGGAGAAGGGCAACAAGTCCTCGAAGGATCCGCCGCCTCGGGCGATGACGATGATGTCCACTTCCGGGTGGGCATCCAGCTCGGTAAGAGCCGCAATGACCTCAGCCGCCGCGCCTTCACCTTGAACGCGGGTATTGCGCACTTCGAAGACCACACCGGGCCAGCGCAGGGAGGCGTTGCGGATAACGTCCTTCTCCGCATCAGAATCGCGACCGGTGATTAGACCGACCCTGTTCGGTAGCATGGGTAGCGGCTTCTTTCGCGCGTCAGAGAACAGCCCCTCGGCGGCGAGAGCTTCACGTAGACGCTGCAGCTGCTCATGCAGGTTGCCGGTGCCGACCGCGTACACTTCCTTGCCGATGAGGGAGAGTTTGCCGTTCTTCCACAGGCTCGGCTTGGCGCGGGTGACGATGCGAGCGCCTACGGTCACATCAGCTGCCAGGCCGCTACCGGCACGCCCGAAGAGTGCGAGGGTGAAGGAGAAGTCTTCGTTGAGGTCTTTGAGCTCCATGAAGACGTTGCCGCCGCGGCCATTTAGGGAGGCAACCTGCGCCTCCACCCAGAGCTCGGGAACCTTATCTACGTAGTTTTTGAGGTTCTGTGCGAGCAGGGCGAGGGGCCAGGGGTTGGTTGCGGTGGTTTCCTGAGACTTCCCGGGAAGCTGCCGCTCGTGCACGGGTGGCACCACCAGGGCGGGTGCCGGCTGCGCTGCGGAAAGGTTGTAGAAGTTCATACCCTCTATTGTCCCTGATTGGTGAGTTATGCGCCTGCTCACAGGTCAGTCAAGCGAATCGGTGTATCTTGCACGCAACCAGAAAGACTTAGCTTCTGGCGCATTCTGCGGGTCCGAATCGGCTTTGAACAGTGTGAGCGGGTACCCTAGGCTCATGCGCTCACCCGATCAGTCAGCACACCAGAACAATGCCCGCAACACCGCCGCGGCTTCGTCAGCGGCGGGTATTGGCACCCAAAACTACCCGGCGGATACGACCCGAGTCGTCGACACCCGGATTACCCGCACGGACGGCTACTATACGGCGGATGAAGACACCACCCTGCTACAGCCCACCCGCACGCTCGGCCACACCGCAGCCCCCACCAAAGCTGAGTTGCAGGCGGCCCCGGAGCCTCCCTTCGCGGCAGGTTTGCGAAGGTTCCTGACCGTTGTGCTGTGCACCCTGGCCCTGGTCACCGGTCTGGGGGCAACCACGGGTTCCTGGGTGAACTCAAAGCTCATGTCAGAGCGTGGTTTCTCGCAGATTTCCTCCAACCTGGCGGAAGACCCAGAGCTTGCCTCACGCATCGCCGACGGAGCGGTGGAAGACCTCATGAACTCCGAGGCTATGACAACCTTCCTCGACGGCACCAAAGAAAGCGGCTTATACTCCATTCTTGTAAAGCCGACACAAGACGGCATACGTTCCCTGCTCAACCGTTCCGCGGCTGAGCTATCAAAAACTAAAGAATATCGAAGCCTCTGGAAGGAAATAGCTGAGGAAACTCGCCGCTACAACCTTGAGCACCAGGACGGCCCTGCCGTCATTGTGCTCACCCCCTTCTACCGCGCGCTGGATGCGAAGATCGGCTCTATCGGCTTCTTCGACCCGGACCTGACGAAGCTCGGCCCTGAAACCCTCAACATTGACCGGGTAAAGGACGGCAGCAACCAGCAGGGTCAGCAGGATTGGTACCTGCACGCCGGCATTAACCGTGCCGCCGCGTTGGGCAAGTCCACAGTGCCGCTGACCATCATTTCGGTGCTGAGCCTGCTGCTGGCTACGTTGCTGGCACCCAGACACCGCATCCTGGTGCCGGTGGTTACGGCTCTGCTCTACGCCCTGCTGTGCTGGGGCGCCGCATCCTGGTTTGGCGGTCAGAGCCCTGAATCCCTGGGAATTACCAGCCACAGCACCGCCGGAACGGCGCTGATTACCGGGATATGGAACCAGCTTGCACCGTCACTGACCGAGCATTTGCAGGCGGCGGCAAGCTACGGGCCGGTCCTGGCGATCATCGCCCTGCTGCTCGGTATTCTGATCCGCCTCATCGCCCTGGGACGTAACCCTGCGAGCGATGCCACAGCCATCACACACTAAAAGTCCGAACAACGTAGGATAGTAACCATGTCCACTGAAACTATTGCCCTGGGCCTGCCGCCCGTACCCCGCGAGCGCCGCAGTCGCGCCGAGGTTGAAGCCGCTGCACCTGTCAATGGCGAGAAGAAAGTCCTCCTCGCCACCCCGCGCGGTTACTGCGCAGGCGTTGACCGTGCCGTGATTGCTGTTGAGAAGGCACTGGAGCACTATGGTGCGCCCGTCTACGTTCGTAAGCAGATTGTTCACAACCGCCACGTGGTAGAGACCCTGGAGAAGCAGGGCGCTATCTTCGTTGATGAAGTGGACGAAGTTCCCGAAGGTTCCGTGACCGTGTTCTCGGCGCACGGCGTGTCCCCGGCAGTGGTTTCCGCAGCCGGTGAGCGCTCCCTAAACACCATTGACGCGACCTGCCCGCTGGTGAACAAGGTGCACCGTGAGGCCGTACGCTTCGCAAAGCAGGACTACGACATCCTGCTCATTGGCCACACCGGCCACGAAGAGGTTGAAGGTACCGCCGGCGAGGCACCCGAGCATATCCAGATTGTGAACTCACCCGACGAAGTGGACCAGGTGACCGTCCGCAACCCGGAGAAGGTCGTATGGATTTCTCAGACCACCCTGTCCGTGGATGAGACCCTGGAAACCGTGGCGCGTCTGCGTGAGCGCTTCCCCTCCCTGCAGGACCCGCCCTCGGACGACATCTGCTACGCAACCTCCAACCGCCAGGGTGCAATCAAAGAGATCGCTCCGCGCGCTGACTTGGTGATTGTGGTTGGTTCGGCGAACTCCTCGAACTCCGTGCGCCTGAAGGAAGTGGCACTTGAATACGGCGCTAAGCGTGCCGAGCGTGTGGACTTCGCACACCAGGTGGACGAGGCCTGGTTCGAGGGCGTGGCGACCGTGGGTCTGACTTCGGGCGCGTCCGTGCCGGAGGTGCTGGTTCAGGAGGTGCTGGCGCTACTGGCTGAGTACGGCTACAGCACTATCGAAGAGGTTGAGACCGCGAAGGAAGACATTCTGTTCTCCCTGCCGAAGGAACTACGTTCCGCCCTGAAGAATGACGAGAACGTCGGCCGCCAGCTCGGTGGCCGTGGCGCGAAGCCCACTCGCTAATACTTTTAGCTTATGACCCCGTGTCCTCTTCCCCGTGTGGGGAGAAGACACGGGGTTTTTCGTGTCTGAGGATGAGCGGGCAAGGAAGCTTGCGCAGCTTCACGTTCACGCTACGCGGGAGAGTGCGCCCTCTGCGGAGCTGGGGAGCCTTGAGGACGGAGTGCCCGCTTCGCGTAACTGACCGAGACGTTCGCATATCCTCAACTCATGACATTTGTCATGGGCAGGTCATGACACTCTGTACCGCACCGGTGTGAAAACCGGCGGTGTAATAGAAACATGAACACCGCAGTACTTCAGAACAGCACGCAAAATATCGCAGAAACCGTTATTTCCGCCCGCTCCCTCCGCCAGGTTTTCTCCACCCGTGCGGCAGACACCGTGGTCGCTGTCGACTCGATTCACCTGACCATCAAGCGCGGCGAAATCATCGCATTGCTCGGCCCCAACGGCGCAGGCAAGACCACCCTCATTGACATGATTCTTGGTTTGACCCAGCCCAGCGGCGGTGAGTTGAGCGTCTTCGGCCGCAACGCCTCCGAGGTGGCACGCGCCGGTCTACTCGGTGCGGTTCAGCAGACCGGTGGCCTGCTCAAGGACTTGACGATTCGCGCCACGGTCGAGATGATTGCCGCCCTGTACCCCAAGCCCATTGATGTGGATGAGGTACTCGCCGGCGCCGACCTGACCGAGATTGCTAAGCGCAAGGTCGGCAAGTGCTCGGGCGGTCAGCAGCAGCGTCTGCGTTACGCCTTGGCGACTATGCACTCGCCGGAACTGCTAATCCTGGACGAGCCGACCTCCGGCATGGACGTGAATGCGCGCCGTACCTTCTGGGAGCGTATGGAAGCCATCGCCGAGCGTGGAACGACCATTCTTTTTGCGACGCACTACCTGGAAGAAGCGCAGAATTTCGCCCAGCGCATTGTGCTTATGGAATCCGGCTCTATCATCGCTGACGGCTCCTCCGACGAGATCCGTGCACTGACCGGCCACCGCCACCTCAGCTTCCTCGCAGCCGCACCCATCACCGACCTGGACGTGCCGGTTGAGGTTACCGAAGAGTCCGGCGGGTACCGCCACCGCATCTCCGTGCTGGAAATTGAACAGGTACTGCGCACTCTGCTGAACAACTACAGCATCACCGACCTGGAGGTCACCAAGCCCTCCCTGGACGATTCCTTCACCCTGCTGACTGAGCAGGCCGCCGCCTCCAAGGCATCCGAAGCCTAAACACCACACCGCCTCAACATCACACCGCCGTTACATACTTTCAAGGAAAATATCATGCTCCGCTACGCACTCTACGACATCCGCGCTTCTCTCTTCTCTATGGACCGTTTCTTCTTCGGCGTGGCACTGCCTATCGTCTTCTTCCTGCTCTTTGGCGCGATGCAGGAGTATGCCTCCCAGCCGATGGGCGAGGGCAACGTAGCTGCATACGTCATGATTGGCATGGCGCTATACGGTGCCGTGCAGAACACCGTAGCAATTAGCGGCAGCACCGTCACCGAGCTGTCGAGCGGCTGGAACCGCCAGCTGGCATTGACCCCGCTGACCACCGGCAAGTACCTGGGTGCGAAGACATTGACCGCGCTGGTGATTTCTGCGGTGCCGGTGATTGCGGTGAATATTGTGGGCATGTTTACCGGTGTGGAGATGCCGCTGAACCAGCAGCTTGCGGCTGGTGCCCTGACGGTGATGTGTGGTCTGGTATTCGCTTTCTACGGCATCATGATGGGTCTGCTGATTCGTAACGAGAACGCCGTGTCTATTGCGAACGGTCTGCTGGTGGTTATGAGCTTTTTCGGTACCGTGTTCTCCCCACTAAGCACCGACCTGCTGAACTACGCCCGCTTCACTCCGCTGTACGGTGCCGCTGAGATTGCCCGCTACCCATTCGCCGCAGGTCAGACCATTATTCTGGGTGGTAAGGACTGGTTCGTCACCGAGCCTCTCTGGTACGCCGTGGTGAGCCTGGTCGTGTGGGCGGCGATCTTCCTGGGTGTTTCTGCCCTGCTGATGCGCCGCGCAACCCGCCGCTAAATGCTTCTTTCCGCTGCAGTCTCAAGAGTTCCGTAGTATCAGGGGCTCCCGAGGCTGCGGCGGAAGCCATACCCACTCACACCACATCTACTAACACAGCCGCGCCGGTGGTATCTGCACCCGCGGTACCCGCACGTTAGGCTAGACCCATGACCGAAACCCACACCCACCCGAACGAATACCCTCATGCAGAGAACGAGGCGGCCCCCTCCGCCGCGCAGCATACCCTGGGTAAGAACCGCTTCCGTTTCCTCCACCGCGAACGCCGCGGCAGCGTGAACTGGCTGGCGCTGGGCTTCAGCGCCCCGTGGCTGGTGTTTCTGCTTATGCCGCTAGATAGATTCCTCACCGCCCCGGAGCTGGCGCATATGCGCTGGATCGGTGTGGCGCTGGTGGCGCTGTTCGCGGTGGTGAACTGCTCAGCGTACGCGGTGCCGTGGCTGGTTCCGGTCGCCTCCACAATGCGCCGAAACGTCATCTGGACGACGCTGATGGCACTGCCCGTGGCTGGTCTGACGGTACTGCGGGTGGAACCGGCATATATGGTGTTCCTGGCGTTCAGTATGTACTTTGTGGCGTTCTGGATTTTTGGCACAATCGCCCCGTACCGCCTGCGCTTGGGCGTAGCGGCGACGATTGCCGTGGCCTGCTGGTTAATTTTTGTGGCGGGTACCGGTTTTGATGTCACCGCGCATGGCGGTAGTTCCCTCTTTATTGGTGCGCCGATGGCGGGCTTGCTGGGCTTCTCCTACTTGATTGAGCTCGGTGAACGTGCGGGCGTAGCGCGTGCCTCCCTGGCGCTCTCTGAGGAACGTGAAGAGATCGCCCGTGACGTGCACGACGTGCTGGGCCACTCCCTGACCGTCATCACCCTCAAAGCGGAGCTGGCACAGCGCCTGCTGGAGATTGACCCCGCCCGCGCCGGTGCGGAGATGGAGGCTATCGTGCAGCTGTCCCGCGCATCCCTGGCGGAGGTTCGTTCAACCGTGACGCGTCTGCGTGTGCCTGATTTCTCGGGCGAGATTGAGGGTGCGGGTCGTGCCCTACAGACTGCCGGTATTCGCGCCGAACTGCCGGAGGCTCAGAGTGCGCTCGCGGTGGCTGGTGTGAACGCGAAGCTGTTCTCCTGGGTTCTGCGTGAGGCGGTGACGAACATGGTGCGCCACTCGGGCGCGAACGCGGCTCGGGTGCGTCTGAGCGCAACCGGTCTGGACATCATCGATAACGGCGTGGGTGTGGGTGATGCCCGTGGTAACGGTCTGACGGGTATGGGTCAGCGTGTGGCGGCCTCCGGCGGTAGCGTGGTGATTGAGACGGCACCCGAGCAGTGGCTGGAGGAGAACCCTGCTGGTGGGGTGGGCACCCGCATCCGTGTGAGCATGGATGGCGATACCTCACTGCTGTAGGTAGATGCTGCAGATTGTGGAACTTAGTGCCGCGCCCTAGACGGGTAAGCTACCCACCCCTGTATGGTGGTGGTAGACAACCTATCACGGTTGTTCCGCCCGGTATGTTCTGCCCGTCTTCAGCCCTGGGAGGCTTCCATGATTCGTGTTCTGCTCGCTGACGATCAGCAGCTCATCCGTGAGGCTCTTGCCGCCCTACTGGGTCTGGAGGTTGATCTGCAGATTGTGGGTCAGGTCGGTAGTGGCGACGAGGTGCTGGGTGCTGTCGCACTGTTGCAGCCGGACGTGGTGCTGTTGGACGTGCAGATGCCCGGTACTTTGCTGACTGATGGTATTGAGGCGGCTGCGGCGCTGCGTAATGCGGGTGCTTTGAGCGAGTCGGGTGAGCCGGTGCGCACTCTGATTGTGACGACTTTTGGCCGCCCTGGCTATGTGCGCCGCGCGCTGGAGGCTGGTGCGAGTGGTTTTGTAGTGAAGGATACGGGTGCTCGCCAGTTGGCGGAGGCGATTCGTCGTGTGCATGCGGGGTTGCGTGTGGTGGATCCGTCGTTGGCGGCGGATTCTTTGGTGACGGGTGCTTCTCCGTTGACGGAGCGTGAGGCGCAGGTACTGCGTGAGGCGGTATCGGGTGGTACGGCTCAGCAGATTGCAGCGGCGTTGTTTTTGTCGGCTGGTACGGTGCGTAATTATTTGTCGGCGGCAATGGCGAAGACGGGTGCGTCGACGCGTCAGGATGCGGTGCGTATAGCCACGGAGAACGGCTGGCTCTAGCCCCCTGATCTCATCAACCAGGGCGGCTCCTGCCTGAACACGGTAGAATGGTAGTGTTTATGTCCGCAGGCGCCCCGCACCCGTTTCTTCCCGAGACTTGCGGTGCCGCGCTTGGAAGCGGGCACCATTTTCGCCCTGTGCCCTCCCACACCCGCCGCATCACTTACGCGGCGCATCCTGAGTGTATGGCGGGGTACATGATTCGAAGGAAAACTTGTGGCTCTAACTATCGGCATCGTTGGCCTGCCTAATGTGGGCAAATCCACCCTGTTCAACGCTCTGACCGGCAACACTGTGCTGGCGGCTAACTACCCGTTCGCGACCATTGACCCGAACGTGGGCGTGGTGAACCTGCCGGATGTGCGTCTGAACCGCCTGGCTGAGATTTTTGGTTCGGAGCGTATTCTGCCTGCGACTGTTTCGTTTGTTGATATTGCGGGTATTGTGAAGGGCGCTTCTGAGGGTGAGGGCCTGGGTAACAAGTTCCTCGCGAATATTCGTGAGGCGCATGCTATCGCCCAGGTGGTGCGTGCGTTTGATGACCCGGACGTCATTCACGTGGACGGCAAGGTTGATCCCGCCTCCGATATGGAGACCATTAACACTGAGTTGATTCTGGCTGACCTGCAGACTCTGGAGAACGCTATTCCGCGTCTGGAGAAGGCTGTGAAGATTAAGAAGGGTGACGCCGCTCAGCTGGAGACCTACAAAGCCGCGCAGAAGATCCTGGAGGATGGTGACACCATCATTTCTCGTGTGAAGGACGCGAAGCTGGAGCTGGCTCACTTGAAGGAGCTGAACCTGCTGACTGCTAAGCCGTTCATTTACGTTTTCAACGCTGATGAGGGCATTCTGGCCTCTGAGGAGAAGCAGCAGGAGCTGCGTGACATGGTGGCACCGGCTGAGGCTGTGTTCTTGGATGCGAAGCTGGAGGCTGATCTGGTGGAGCTGTCTGAGGAGGAGGCTCGCGAGATGCTGGAGATGAACGGTCAGGATGAGTCCGGCCTGGACCAGCTGGCTCGTGTGGGCTTCTCGACCCTGGGTCTGCAAACTTATCTGACTGCTGGCCCGAAGGAGGCCCGCGCCTGGACTATTTATAAGGGTGATACTGCGCCGCAGGCTGCTGGCGTGATTCACTCTGACTTTGAGCGTGGCTTCATTAAGGCTGAGGTTGTGTCTTTCACTGACCTGGATGAGGCTGGCTCCATGGTGGAGGCGAAGGCTCGCGGTAAGGTCCGTATGGAGGGCAAGGACTACGTCATGCAGGACGGCGACGTGGTCGAGTTCCGTTTCAACGTCTAAGCCGTAAAAACATAAAAGCGGAGCCCAGCACTGTGCACAGTGCTGGGCTCCGCTTTTATGTTTGTTGGCTTCTTCTGAAGAATCTGGTTGGGATATCTTCTTGTTTGACTCTATAGGATGACAAGATAGAAAGCTGTCTTCCGAAGTATTTGTGACAGATTATTGCACGCAAAATATGACCTTTTTTGAGCTGTGTGATTCATTGCATAAAATAAAGTTATGACGAAACCACATCTGGTAGCGTCTAACTATTAGCACGGCAAATATGACGGGCAGCAAAACCAGTCAGATCAGTCAACAGAGAAAGCTGATTGTGGATGCCACCGAGGGCACCTTGACTATATTGCTTACTGCATCGTGCATAACCGTTATTAACCATCTCGGATTTTTACGAAAGAGGCTCCAAATGAGCAACAACGCTATCCCCCAGACTGCAAAGCAGCGCGAGCACGACGAGAACAAGGCTGAAGAGACCAAGGAACCCCGCGGTCCTCTCCAGACCGAGCACGGTATTACCACCATTGATGAGAGCGTCGTCGCAAAGATTGCTGGCATGGCAGCTCGTGAAATCCCCGGCGTCTACGACATGGGCAATGCTGTTCGCCGTGCGTTTAGCGCTGTGACCGACCGTATCCCCAACGCTCAGACCAACGTCGCTGGCGGCATTAGCGTCCAGAAGGGTGAGACCCAGGCAGCTATCGAGGTTACCGTAGTCGTCGAGTATGGTGTCTCCATCGTTGAGGTTTCCGACGCAATTCGTCGCAACGTTATCGAGCAGCTTGAGGGCACCACCGGTCTTGAGATTGTTGAGGTCAACATCAACGTTACCGACGTTCACCTGCCCGAGGATGACTCTGACAAGTCTGAGGACACCGACCTCAAGTAACCCGCATCCAACGCCTTAATCTAAGGAGTTCTTATGAAGACAACGCACCTGGCCCTCCTAGTGGGCCTGTTCCTTGGAGCCGTTCTTGCCTTCGGTTCTTTCGGAACGTTTGTTCTGGTAGCCCTGTGTGGCTTTGCCGGATGGGCCGTAGGCCTCTGCATGGAGGGCCGGGTCGATGTCCGAAGCCTCCTGGACGGGCGAAAGAAGTGACGATGGTGACCGCGAACCAGCGTATAAACACGCAGCTAAGTGCTTCCCAGGAAGAACGTTCTTCCTGGGAGCACCGCGGCACCACCACCATCCCCGCGCGACTCGTTGCAAAGATTGCAGCTGAGGCTGCAAACGAAAGCGCCAATGTTGGCTCAAATGCTGGAGGTGTACTGGGAATTGGTACCCGCCACAACTTCGACTCGCGCCCTGAAGCCCAATGTGAACTCTACGGCCAGGTAGCAGTCCTGCACCTGGACATCGGACTGGTCTTCCCCGCACCTTTGTCCCCCATCATCGAACATCTACGCACACACGTGCGTAATCGCGTTGAGTACCTCACGGGGCTTAGTGTGGGCAAGATTAACATTGAGATATCCTGGCTCAATCCGAGTAGCCACGTTAGGAAGAGCCTTAAATGAGTACACCTGTTCCGAAACTAATTCGTCGTCCCTCGCGAAGCATCCCTAACATCCTGTTGGCTCTGGTATTGCTCGCCTTGGGAGGACTGGTGGTTTGGCTTGCGGTTCACCGAATGGTGAACGGTGCCTGGCCTGAGTCTATGGTGGGTACCCTCACCGCTATTGGTTCTACCACTCTTGGCTCCATCACGGCTATTATCTTCGCCATCATCTTGGCGGGGTGCGGTCTGGCTATGATCATTGGCGCTGTGTGGCCTGGACTTCCGGATCGCCTGGAAATTTTCCCCGACGATATTCCCGGTCAGACTGTCGCAAAACGCCGAGACTTGGCTAACCTCATTCAGACCCAGATTGAGCAGCTTGACGGCGTCCACTCCGCTATCGTTACTGCTAACGGCTCCCGCGTAGACGTTATTGTCTATAGCGTCTTGGACGACCTCGGCCCCGTGCGTGAAGCTGCGCGGAAGAAGACCAACGAAGTGCTAAAGATGCTTGCACCCGTGGGTATTGTACGTACTCGCGTGCGGATTAAGCATATTAGCTAAAGGAGATAGGAATATGCGTTCAGTTTCTGGTGTTTTGAATAGAACTGTCCTGGCCATCTTTGGGCTTCTCCTTGTAGTAACGTCCTTTTGGCTTTTAGCTTCGGGTTTCAATGCTGGTCAGACTTGGCCTGAAATTGCACCTTACCTGGCCTCTGCACAGGACCCGATAGCTAGCTTTATCGGACCCATGGTGCACACACCGTGGTTCCTGCCTGTAGTAGCACTGGTATCAGTACTTATTATCATTGCTGGCTTGTTCATGCTGGTTGCACAGGTTCCCCGTAAAGCTACTACTTCTCCTTTGAAGTTTAGCGGTTCTGAGGGTGTGCTGATGGCTACTTTGGCACCTGAGGTTCTGGCGCAGGCTCTGTCTGAGCGTGCTCGAGAAGTCCCTGGTGTAGAAAAGTGCGCTGTCTGGGTTACTGGTTCCCCGAAGAGCCTGTGGGTTCAGGCAGAGGCTACTGTCTCTCAGGGGTGTGAGGTTGAGTGGGCTATTGCTGAACTGAAGAACCGACTTAACAATGATGTGGCAGTATCTTTCGGCGCGACCCCCAAGCAGATTGACGTTCTAGTACGGCTGGAGCGTTCTTCGAAGCAGCGTAATGTCTCCGAGTCTGTAACTGGCCATCATGCACCCGAAATCACGGGAGAGAGCATTGGCGCGTAACCCTCAGAGCGAGGTAACGCTGGAACCTCAGCCCCATCAGTACCCCACTGCGCAGCTGAGTGCTTTGTCTGAATCAACGCAGGACGAGGATCGATACCTCGTTCTGCGTGCTCAGGACGGAGATATTGACGCCTTTGAGAAGCTTGTTAAGCGTTATCAAGGGCGTCTCTTTCGCTCTGCATATATGATTGTTCGGAACCGTCAGGACAGTGAGGATATTGTTCAAGACACCCTTGTCCAAGCTTGGGGTAG
>NZ_JAPWAL010000012.1:0-56606 GCF_041432905.1 Rothia sp. 27098_8_161
GACGAGGACCTCAAGGGTAGCTTCCTCAACGCTGGCCAGTTCCAGATCATCGTTGGCCCCGGCGACGTCAACGAGGTGCACAAGCACCTGATTGCCGCTGGCGCACCCGAGGCATCCAAGGATGACCTCAAGAGCATCGCTGCGAAGCAGGGTAACATTGTCTCCCGCTTCATCAAGACCATTGCCGACATCTTCGTGCCGCTGATCCCGGTGCTGGTCGGCGGCGGTATGCTGATGGCGCTCAATAGCCTCCTGACCTCTAAGGGTATTTTCGGTCCTCAGGCTGTTATTGAACTTTTCCCCGAATGGGCTGACTTTGCAGACATTGTCAACCTGCTCTCCGCTGCTCCCTTCGCCTTCCTGCCCGTGCTGGTTGGCTTCTCCGCCACCAAGGTCTTCGGCGGTAACCCCTACCTCGGTCTGACCATGGGTGCCGCAATGGTCTCCCCGGCACTGATGAACGGCTACAACGTCGCAGCATCCCTGGCAGGTGCCGAGGGTACCGACCCCATGAAGTACTGGAACCTCTTCGGTCTGCAGGTTCAGCAGGCGGGCTACCAGGGCACCGTGCTGCCCATCATGCTGGTTGCCTTCATCCTCTCCCACATTGAGAAGTTCTTCCATAAGATCCTCAAGGGCACCATCGACTTCATCTTCACCCCGACCCTCACCATCCTCATCACCGGCTTCCTGACCTTCCTGCTGGTCGGCCCGCCGATGTTCCAGCTGGGTACCTGGCTGGGTGAAGGTATCAACTGGCTCTACACCGTTGCCGGTCCGCTGGGTGGTCTGATTTTCGGTACCTTCTACGCATTCATCGTGATGACCGGTATGCACCAGGCATTCCCGCCCATCGAGATGAGCCTGTGGGCAACCGGCGGTTCCTTCATCTTCGTCGTTGCTTCCATGTCTAACGTGGCTCAGGGTGCTGCCGCAGCCGGTGTCGCACTGACCACCAAGAACAAGAAGATTAAGGGTATTGCTTCGGCAGCCGCACCCTCCGCATTCCTGGGCATTACCGAGCCCGCAATGTTCGGTGTGAACCTGGCTCTGCGCTGGCCCTTCTACATCGCAATCGTTTCCGCGGGTATTGGCTCGATGGTTACCTCTATCCTTGGAATTAAGGCAGGTAAGCTGGGCGCTGCTGGTTACCTTGGCTTCCCCTCGATTGAAGCAACCGTCGGCGCCGGTATCCCGGGCTTCTTGGGCTGCCTCGTCCTGACCACCGTCATCGCCTTCGTTGCCTCCTTCATCTGGGGTAAGAAGGTCGAAGCCGGCAACACTGAGGAAGCTGAGGCACCCGCTGCAGCCGCTCCCGTTGCCACCGTAGCTGCTGCCGCAGCTCCCGCCGCCGCTGTAGCATCTGAGGCTGGCGAGAGCGTCGAAATCGGTTCCCACATGGTCGGTTCCGTGGTTCTGCTGGCTGACGTCAAGGATCCCACCTTCTCCTCCGGCGCACTGGGTGCAGGCACCGCAGTGGAGCCCACCGAAGGTAAGCTCTACGCACCGGCTGACGGCAAGATCACCGTTGCATTCCCCACCGGCCACGCATACGGTCTGCGCACCGAAGACGGCCTGGATCTGCTGATGCACATCGGTATGGACACCGTGGAGCTCGACGGCAAGCACTTCGAGCCCAAGGTTGCTAAGGGTGATACCGTCAAGCGCGGCGACGTCATCGCTGAGTTTGATATCCCCGCCATCAAGGCGGCTGGCTACCCGCTGGCAACCCCCATGGTGATCACCAACGCCAAGAAGGCTGCTGCTTCGGTTGAAGATGTCCAGGCTTCGGGCGCATCTGTCACCAACGCAGATTCGCTCCTGAAGGTTGCACTGAAGGCAAAGGCTAACGCATAGTCTGCACTCTTAGTGAGTAGATAACCTCAATGTGATGTACACCCCGTACCACTCTTCCTAGAGCTGGTGCGGGGTGTTCAATTTTTCCTGCAAAAGCGTGAAAAAAGTGCGTGAATAAATATGCGTAAAAATTATGCATAATGGTGCAATATTAGCTAGCGCACAATGGTGCATGGTCATGAAAAATGTCTTGATAAGGCACAATCTATTAGCCAGGAGTGAATAATCCAGCTAATATTTATGTATAGTTTCAAGCTTTTGTAAAGGGTGAATATGACCTCAGCTTCCTATACCGTCCGCACCGCCGAGCCTCATGAATATGCAAATGCGCTCGAGGTGCTGATTGCCGCATTTTGCCGCATTTGATGGAGATTCTGACATGATGACAGTCATTGCAGGCGGTAGCCGTCAATAGGAACTTGTCAAGCTCCGCGCTATCATGACCCTGCAGATCTACGGTAACTTCCAAGGCTGCGGACGTATCGACATTGCTACTGATGGCTCTAGCGGCAAGATTGTGGGTGTCTGCCTCTGGAGCACCCCCGAATCCCACGAAGGTTCCTTCCTGAACGAACTCAAGCAGATTGGCGCCTACTACAAGGCCCTCGGTTGTAAGAGCCTGCTACGGGCAGTCATGATGGAGCTACACCTGCTCAAGTACCGCCCCGCGTACAAGCACTGGTACCTCTTCAACATTGGTGTTCTCGAAGAGTATCGAGGCCGGGGCATTGGCTCCCAGCTACTCGACTACGGTACCGAACGCATCGGCGACTACCCCGCCTACCTCGAAGCATCGACCTACGACAGTGCCCGCCTCTACGAGCGCCGCGGATTCTTCTCCCTCGGCCCGCTCCACGGAATCTTCTCCAAGGCACACGCCGTCGGCATGGTCTACCCCGGCACCGGTCCCACCGAGATTGTGCAGCGCACCTCCTAAACTTCCGGACGCGCGCAGAACCGATAAATGTATATATAAAATCCGCCCCACTGTGAGCACTCGCACGGTGGGGCGGATTTTTATCTTTAAAGGATGGAGGAGCTTCTTATTGGAGCTCATCAGGGGCAGACATATCAGGCTGAATCTGATCCAGATTCGGGATAGAACGCACCGTTGTTCCCAGGTAGAGCTCAACGGGAAGTATATCTTCAGGCTGGCTGATTGGGGGAGTGTCTGCCTCAGTAGATTCTCTCTGCTGTAGCTCAATGAGCTCCAACAGACGCTGTGCGGTACGCTTCGCTATACCCTCAATCGGCTGAACCACGGTCGCAAGCTCCGGCATGAGCAGCTGAATGCTCTGAGTGCCGTCGTAGCCAATCACTTGGAAATCCTCGGGAACGCGGATTCCGCGCGCACGCGCCCAGCCCAGGGTGAGAGCGGCGTAATTATCGTTCGAGGCGAAGACCGCCTCCACTGACTCGGGGCTCTCCGCACGCTCATCCAGGTAGCGGTAGAGCACCTCACGCTTGATGCCCAGTGAGGGGCGGAAGCCCAGCTCCACGAACTCCGGCATTAGATTAGTCTCAAGCATTGCCTCACGGTAGCCGCGCTGACGCTCATTGTGTTCACCCAGGGTCGAAGTCACGTGCACAATACTCTGCGCGCCTGTGGCGATCAGATGCTCCGTGGCGGCGCGAGCACCTCCGTAGTTATCGGAGCGGATGTTCGGGTAGAAGCCGCTTTCAAGGCGGTCTACGGTCACCAGGGGAGCTTGGGCGTGGGGAATGTTCACCAGCGCATCGGAATGGGCGCCGCTGATAATGCCGTCTACCTGGTTGGAGAAGAGCATCTCCAGGTAGCGCTTCTCTTGTTCGGGGTGGTCATCGCTATTGCAGAGAATGACCCGGTAGCCTGCTTCGGCCAGGTAGCTCTCGAGACGGTACACCATCTCCCCGTAGAAGGGGTTTGCGACCGTCGGGAAGATGAGGCCGACCGTCTGTGAGCGCTGACCCTGCAGGCTGCGGGCGATAGCGTTGGGCCGGTAGCCGAGTTCCCGCATTGCGTTGTGGACTTTGGTGCGGGTGCTTTCGCTGAGGTAGCCGCGGTTATTGAGGACGCGGGATACAGTGGTGGGAGAGACCCCTGCGCGGGCTGCAACATCGCTGAGTTTGGGCTTAGCCACAGGGGCTCCCTTCGGTGTGCTAAACGATTGACATATCTCTCTCTACTATACCCTCTCCACAGAATCTACCTGAGCCCAGAAAGCATGAAAAAGCGCTTTTCTACTGTGCCTTCCACCCCACCGGTTGGCAACCCCGGTCTACAGTACCGGAATAATCGGCACTCGAGCCCCCACCTCATGGGCAGAACCGCAGACCGAAGAATCATCTAACACCGCACAATGAGTAGCTGCTGCCAACGACGACAACATATGCGACGCTGACTTCGGTAGAGGATACGCCACACCATCACGCACCAACACCGGTAACAGACGAACCCCCGCTGGCTTACGCAAAGTATCAACCGGCTCACCCAAAACAGCCGAATCCAGCTCCGGTAGGGACATGTCCCTCATACCAGCCAAAAGCGGTGGCAAATACGAATACAAAGCCGTGTATGCTGCCAAAGGATTACCCGGCAGACCCAACACAAAACGCTCACGACCAGAATTTGGGCCCGTCTCCGGAACCTGCAAGCGCGCGGCCAAAGCAGGATGACCCGGACGCACATCCACCGACTCAAACAGGTACGTCGCACCCATATCGTTGAGCACCTTACGCACCAAATCAACACCCGAGGTGCTTGACCCGCCTGTAAACACCAGCACACGAGCCGTAGATGTAGCTAAGAACGTGCGGAACTCAGACTCAACATCCGCCAAACGAGTTGAAGGGCGTGCCTCACAGCCTGCAGAAATAATCGCATGCTCCATAAAGCCGCCAAAAGCATCACGTACCTGACCCGGCGCAGGCACACCAAAGGTAATAACCTCGTTACCCGTAAACGCACAACGCACCGGAATCGGGGCGTACACCGGCAACTCATCAAAACCATTCATGCCCAAAAACGCCGCCATACGCGCAGAAATACGGTCACCATGGCGAGCTAACAACTCGCCACGTTCCAACTCAACACCAGCATGGCGAATATCAGTACCAGGAGCCGGAGGCTCAAAACCCTCCGCCATATCCAGGTAATGAATACTGGACTGAGTCTCCAAATGAGCAGCTACACCAGGGCGAGACGAAGCCTCCGCACCCTCATACAGGCGCGAATGCTCCTCGCGCACAATTGCCTCAGTACCCTCAGGAATTAACCCACCCGTCAGAATCGGGGTGGCTTCCCCCGGCGCAATAGGAACTGTCAGACGGTGAATATTTGCGCGAGAATCCTCCGGATACGCCGGGGTCACCAGACGCCACGGAGGCGTACCCGCCACAGCGTAACCGTCCATCGCCGAAGAGCTGTAGTGGGGCACCGGCATCATCGAATAAACATCATCCGCCAAATAGTGGCCAATCGTCGCCAGCAGCGGTAAAGACTCCGTCTTCACATGGTGAGCAATCTCCAGGCCCTGCTCATGCAAAATCTGGCGGGCCTGCTGCCACGAAACAGAAGGAATATGGTGAGACATCGTACCTCGTAAAAGTGTGTGCGGGACGCGCAACAGCGCGCGAGCTCAAAAACGCTACAAGTACACGGCATCTAAAGCCAAGACTTATCACCTAGGGTACTCGTAGTCAGACCCTAATATCACACTGCGGTATCTCAGCTGCTAATAGCTTGACCAGAGCGACGTCGTATAACCCAGCGCCTGCGCCTGCTCCCACGTATCAACATCGGCGGTATCAGCGGCAGACATCTGAACCGCAGTAGGGTTCAGACGACGCAAAAAAGAACGAACAGAAGCGTCGGTGGTGCCGGCCGAAAACACCGAGCGAATCGCCCCAAAACGGTAAATACCAACCAGCGGCTGATAGATACCCTCAGAAACCCCCCAGAAACCTGCCGATGTTTCAGAATCAGTGAGGGAGAGAGCTGACTGTTCTGCATAAGCCTGCTCGACACTCTGCGCCGCAGTGATTAGTTGCTGAACCGCCGGGGCAATACGCGGAGTATCCACACCCAAAATCAGACACCAGTCGGGCACAGGAATCTGCGAGCGCTCACAATCGGCCGCAATACACTCCAAACCGGCATGAATCGCCGCGGCAGGCCCGGAAAACGGCGGATCCTCACGAGTACGTAACACCCCCGACGGCAATGGCAAGCTCTCAGGGCCCACCACCACGCGTGGGGATGCGGCGGCCACCGCCTTCAGAGCACAATCCAGCAGAGTGCTCGTACCATCAGACAAGGACGCCTTCGGCACGTGGTTCAGGCGGCGAGAAGCGCCTCCGGCGACAACGACTGCGGCGCATGAAAAATCGCCCTCAGCGGGAAGTACAGAACCGGGCATCTTATCCGCCCGCATTATCCACCCGCAAAGGGAGGCAGAACGTCCACACGATCGGCATCCTGTAGGGGCGCCTGAGTATCCGAACGGGCACCATTGACCAGGAACGAGCACTGCTCCATCACCTGCGCAAGAGTCAGACCCGAAGGGGTCGTACCCTCCAAACTCTGACCCAGATACTCAATCAGCGCACCAAGAGTCGCAGACGACAGCTGCGCCAGGGGCACCGACAGCTGCGCGATACCCGCCGCTGAACGTGCGGCAGCAAAAAAATGAACCTGCATAATGCTCCTCAATCCTAAGTCAGGGAACAGCCGAAAATCACGGGTGCAAGATGCCGGTAAAAAGCCTTATCCGGCACCTTCGGTTGATGAATCAGCGGTTTTTCTAGCCACCAATAGCGCTCATCGAGCGGCTCGCCTTAGCGAACTCCTCAATATCGAAGTCAGCGTCTTCTTTACCGTGGGCGCGCGGCTTAAACCACATGCCCTCACGCCAACGCAGAGCTAGCTGCTTATCGTTGGCACCAGAACGCAGAAGCTGCATCAAATCGGTCTCGGTGTCGGAGAACAAACAGGAGCGAATCTTACCGTCCGCCGTCAGGCGGGTGCGTGTGCACGCATTGCAGAACGACTCCGTCACCGAGGCAATAATACCCACACGCCCCAGCGACTCGGTACCGTCAGCCGGGAAGCCAGCCTCATCCAGGGCAGTACCGAGCGGGTATACCTCCCACAGCTGGGCGGGGGAGTCGCCACGCGCCTCCGCCACCGAACCCAGAACGTACTCAGCCGAGAGTTTCTCGCGAATTTCAGCGGCAGTAATCGTGCCCTCACGGGTCCAACGGTTATCACCGTCCAACGGCATCTGCTCAATGAAACGCAGCTGATAGCCGCCCGCCAACGCCCAGCGCAGAAGCTCCGGAGCCTGGTCATCATTCAGACCCGGCATCAGCACAGCATTAATCTTGATGGGCCACAGGCCAGCCTCCGCTGCACCGTCAATACCCTTGAGCACGGCGTCGAGCTTATCTCGGCGGGTCAGCTCGGCAAAGGTCTCACGGCAAATCGTATCCAGAGAAACATTGATACGAGTCAGACCAGCCTCCGCCAGCGCGGAGGCACGCTTCTCCAAACCAATACCGTTCGTCGTAATAGCAAGCGGAACATCCGGATGCGCCTGATGGATGCGGGAAATAATATCCACTAAATCGGCGCGCACCAGCGGCTCGCCACCGGTAAAGCGGATCTCCTCAACGCCCAGCTCAATAATCGCAATGTCGGCAAGGCGCGCAATCTCCTCGGCGGAGAGCAGATTCTCCTTCGGGAGCCACTGTAAACCATCCGCCGGCATGCAATAAATGCAACGAAGATTACATTTATCGGTCAGAGAGATACGAAGATCAGTCGCCACACGACCCCAACGGTCCAAGAGCGGACCGCTATTCGTAATATTCGGGAGCTTACGCTGTACCTTGACGCCACTCTCAGATTTTTTGGGCGTCACAAAAGCAGTCCCATTATCCTCCGCAGAAGATAAGGTGCTTAACATTGGGCCCGCAATGAGCTCAGAAGAGGCCGAATTTGCCGTGTACGCCATGTAAAACCTATGTGGAAAATTTGCATATTTCAGGTGACAATATGATTATTCCATGTTCCGGCGCCCGGTACATAGTGTGTGCAGGGTAAGTTACAACTGCGCCACCGCAGACCATCACGAGGAAAACAACACGTACAAGCTAGGGACGTACGCAAAACCTCGCACAGAGCCCGGACGGGGAAACACCTCACCACCGCAAGAGTACGAACCACTAAGGAAACAAATTTCATGAAGACCCCCCTCGCAGCTCTCAGTGCGCTCGCTGCTGCAACCCTCGCCCTCACCGGATGCGGCGCCACCCAGGGCTCCTCCTCCGCATCTGCAACGACCAGCCAGACTGCCTCCGGCAAGATTGAGGTCTTTGCCGCAGCCTCCCTGAACAACGCCGGTGCAGACCTCGAAAAGGCGTACGAAGCCGCCAACCCCGGCGTAGACATCACCTTCGTCTACGAAGGCTCCGCAAAGCTCGTCAACCAGATCGAGCAGGGTGCAACCCCCGACCTGCTCATTACCGCAGACACCAAGAACATGGACAAGGCAAAGAAGCTCGACCAGTTCTCCAATTCCGAAACCAACGTTCTGGTCACCAATAAGCTCGTGCTCGTCACCGCCGAAGGTAACCCCGGCAAAATCAACAGCCTCGAAGACCTCAAGACCACCGAAGGTGTCGTCGCCATCTGCAAAGAAGATGTTCCCTGCGGCACCATCGCCCACCAGGAACTGAAGAAGCACGACATTACCCTCAAGAACGCAACCACCGAAAGTAAGGTCACCGACGTAGCAACCAAGGTCACCACCGGCAACGCCGATGCGGGCTTCATCTACACCACTGACCTCGCCGCAGCCAAGAAGAAGGGCGCCAACCTCGGCTCGGTCGAACTAACCGACGTGGAACGCAACGAATACCCCGCAGCGCTGAGCAAGACCGGCTCCTCCTCCGAGACCGCGAAGAAGTTCAACGAATGGTTGAAGAATTCCGACGAGGCGAAGAAGATTCTCACCGAGTACGGCTTCAGCACCGCAAAGTAATTCAACTCAGTAGGGAACAACCCGAGTCTCATCACCCATGACAGACACCACCGCTACCCATCGCAATGCCGGAACCTCACGCACACCCGGAAGCAGACTCTTCGCCTCCGTGCCTGTGCTCTCCCTGGTTCCGGCGTCGCTGGGTATTTTTCTCATTGCCGGACCGCTCCTCGGGCTCTTCCTTAACATCCCCTGGAGCCAGCTCGGTAGTATCTTCACCCCGCAGGTGCTCGGGGCGGCGAATCTCTCCCTTAGCACCGCCGCCGCCTCCACCCTCATCTGCGGGCTTTTCGGTGCGCCTCTGGCGCTTGTGCTCTCCAAAGTGCTCAACCGCTCACGGCTACACCGGTTTGGGTCGGTGCTCTACGCCATCATCTACACCCCGGTCATTCTCTCCCCGGTGGTCTCCGGCCTCGGGCTACTCTTCTTCTGGGGACGCAAAGGCATGATTGGCACCTACCTCTACCAGGCAGGAATCTCCATCCCCTTCACCCCCAACGCGGTGATTATCGCCCAGGTCTTCGTCGCCCTACCCTTCTTCGTTGCCACCGCGGTCACCACCCTGCAGGCTATTCCCCGCGAATACGAAGAAATTGCCCTCGTTGAAGGCGCTAAACCCGCAGAAATCACCTTCAAAGTGCTACTACCCCTCGCCGCTCCCGGTCTCGTTACCGCATTCCTGCTCTCCTTCGCCCGAGCGCTCGGCGAATACGGTGCAACCGTCACCTTCGCTGGTAACGTCCAAGGTAAAACCCAAACCATACCCCTGGCCATCGACCTAGCCATTAACAGCAGCGACATTCCCAGCGCCCTCGGAAGCGCCCTGATTCTCATTAGCCTCTACTTGGGAATCTTCGGGGTCCTCGGCCTAATTCGCGCTCTAAAAAAACTACGCGAAAGCACTCGATAAGCTGCTCCGCCGCTTGCACCGCACGCCACCCGACACACACCGGTCCTTAGGCAAAACTGCATTTACCAGCCCACAAAAACACACCTACACTAGTCATAACCACCGCCGCACGATTGGAATCGCCATGATTTCCCCCGAATTCAACGGAACCCCCAGCACCGAGGAATACCGCGCCTACCTGGCGCTACTGCTGCGTGAAGTCTTCATCGGCACCGCAGAAACGGTTCCCCTCTACCACGCGGCAGGACGCATCCTCGCCCAAGACATCACCGCACGCATGGATGTACCCAGCTTCGACAACTCCCAAATGGACGGCTACGCACTCACCGCCGAAGCCGCAGACCGCGAAGACCGCATCTTCACCGTCGGGCGCGAAATTCCCGCCGGACGCCCCCTCCAGCGTTCCCGATCCTCCGACGACCTGACCTACCCGATCATGACCGGCGCACCCATCCCCAAGGGATACGACGCAGTCATCCCTGTTGAACAGTCCGAACGCATCGAATACCCCAATCTACCCGAATCCTTTGGCCGCTCCAGTGAAAAGGTCAAACTTGCTCCCGGTAAACCCGGACAATTCGTGCGCCGCCGCGGCGAAGATGTCGTCACCGGCCAGGTCCTTGCACGCGCCGGTGAACGCATTACTCCCGCTCTGCTTGGTGCGCTAGCCTCCCAGGGATACGCACGCCTGACCGTCGCGGCGGGTCCCCGTGTGCTCGTGTGCACTGGCGGCGATGAGATTCTCTCCGGCGTTGAAGAAGATGGAAACGCCACCACTCAGGAACTCGCTCAAGGCCAGATTTTTGACGCCAATGGCCCCATGCTCACTGCTATGCTCCGCGAAGATGGCGCTCAAGTACGCCGTATTGCTATCGGTGATGACCCTATTGAGCTACTGCACCGCCTCACGGCAGAATACGAAAGCTTCAAACCGGACATCATCATCACCTCGGGTGGTATCAGCCACGGCAAGTATGAGGTGGTCCGCAACGCCATCGCCAAGGTGCACGAAGCGGACATTCTGGTGCCCGTCTCTTGGTTTGGACACGTCAGCCAACAGCCCGGCGGCCCCCAAGGCGTGAACCTGCTCGACTTCAAGGGGCACCGTGTGCCCATGATTTCCTTCCCCGGAAACCCAGTGAGCACGCTCATCTCGTACGCGCTAATTCTGCGCCCTTACTTGCGTGCCGGCGGCCCCTACGGTGTGCCCTACGCGGTTGCCTCCGAACAAGCGACCTTGAATAACGCACCGCGAGGCGTGCTCGTCACCGAAACCCCGCTTACCGCTCCGGCGACCAAGCGCCAGTTCCTGCGCGGCACCCTCGCCATGGTCGAGGTCGAGCCCGGAACCTACCGGGTGGAGCTCTATCCGGATGTCCTCTCAGGCTCGCATCTGCTGCACCGCGCAGCACAAGCAGATGTGCTCATTGAGCTGGCACCCGGAACTACCTACACCGGGGGAGAGGCAGTACCCTACCACCGTATTCGCCTCACCGATCACTAGCGAAATACCCCCCCCCGCATTGTTCCTTGCGTGAACGACAAGGAATAATTGAGACTCATACTAAGTAATGATTCGCGGCAGAAGAATACCGCGCAGAAGCCAGGAGAAACGATGACCTCTACCTCGCAGCCCAACCAGGAACTGACCCACGTGCGCGCCGACGGCTCAGCACACATGGTGGACGTTACGGAGAAGTCGGTCACCACCCGCACTGCCCTGGCTGAGGCAATCGTACGCACCCGCGAAGACGTTATCGCCATGATTTTTGACGCTGACCTTCCCAAGGGTGATGCGCTTCCGGTTGCACGTGTTGCCGGCATCATGGGCGCTAAGCGCACCCCGGAAATCATTCCCCTCTGTCACCCGCTGCCCCTGGGCAAGATTACGGTGGACTTTGAGCGCGGCACCGACTTCGTGCGTATTGAGGCTTCAGTGAAGACCCGTGGCGTCACCGGCGTGGAGATGGAAGCACTGACCGCCGTTTCCTCGGCGGCACTGACTGTTTTCGATATGATCAAGGCAGTCGATAAGTACGCCGTCATCACCGACATTCGTGTTCTGGAGAAGAGCGGCGGCAAGTCCGGCGACTGGTCCGTCTGCAAGGACTCCTAAGCTGCGGCGGCGCACCCCCCCGTCACCTGACAGATATAGAAAAGGAATTCCAATGAGTAGCGAAGACTACACCATGCAGGAGAACCTCACCGGCCTCGTTATTGTCGCCTCCACCCGCGCAGCCCGCGGCGTATATGAGGATAAGTCCGGCCCTATCGCTGTGGAGTGGTTGCGCTCGCGCGGCTTTGACACCCCGGACGCAGTGGTCATTGAAGACCGCGATATTATCGAGTACTTCAACGCATTAGTGGCCGAGGGTAAGAAGAACGGTAACCTGCCGACGTTCATTCTGACCAGCGGTGGTACCGGTCTGAACTCTGACGACCAGACCGTGGAGGCGGTTCGTCCCCACCTGGATAAGGAAGTGCCCGGCATTATGCATGCCTTCTGGATGAACGGTCTGAAAAATGTTCCCGCGGCGGTGCTTTCACGCGGCGTGGCGGGCGTGATTGACCGTACCTTCGTGATGACTCTGCCCGGTTCGCGCGGTGGCGTGAAGGACGGCGTGGCAACCCTCGATCCGCTCGTTGAGCACATTTGCCGTCAGATGGAGGACTACCATGACCACTAAGTCGCAGAACGAAGAATCACTGGACCACTCGGGCGCGCACGGTGCCGAGCCGAGCGGCTCGACCGTGGTGTTCACCGATATTACGGAGGCGCCCCTGGAACCGCTGTACGCGGCGGCTAAAGCTGAGGTCATGACTGATGCCATGGGTGCCCTGGTAATTTTTGACGGCATTGTGCGCAACCATGATCACGGTAGCGCGGTGCGTGGGTTGTCCTATAGCGCGCATCCGCAGGCTCGTGAGTATATTGCGGAGGTTGCCGCCGAGGTTGCTACCGAGCTGGACGGTGTACGTCTGTGGGCTGTGCACCGTGTGGGTCCGATTGCTATTGGCGAGTCGGCTCTGACCGTAATGGCGGCGGCGGCTCACCGTGGCCGTGCATTTGATGCCTGCGAGCTGGTGGCTGATCGGGTGAAGGCTCGTGTGCCGATTTGGAAGGAACAGGAACTGCTCGATGGAAGCATCGAGTGGGTTGGTGTGGATACTTCGCCTGCTTAGTCTTCTGAATATTCTGAATATAAGCCTGTCAGGGGGATTTCTCTCGGGCAGGCTTATTCTCCTTGATGCTTGGATCCCTAATAAAGTTCAAGTCACCTCTACTATTTGATGCGAGGAACTCCCCCCATGTCTTCTCACACCTCTCGTAGCGCGAGCGAGCTCTCTGCCGCTGAGCGTGCGTTCTACTCTCGTCAGCTGATTCTGCCCGAAATGGGGTATGAGGCTCAGCTGGCACTCAAGGGTGCACGTGTTGTGGTGTTGGGCGCTGGTGGTTTGGGTGCTCCCGCGCTGTTGTACCTGGCGGGTGCTGGTGTCGGTCAGATTGTGGTGGTTGATGATGACGTCGTGGATGATTCGAATCTGCACCGCCAGGTGATTCATACGCACGCCAGGGTGGGTAATTCTAAGGCTGAGTCTGCCGCTGAGTCTTTGCGCTCGCTAAATCCTTTTATTGAGGTTGTACCGGTGCGTGAGCGTTTGACAGAGGCGAATGTTGATGCGCTTTTGTCTGACGCTGATTTGGTGCTGGATGGTAGCGATAATTTTGAATCGCGTTATGTGGTGTCGGCGGCGGCTGCGCGTGCTGGGATTGCGCATGTGTGGGCTGCGATTCTTGGTTTCGATGCGCAGTTGAGTGTGTTTTGGGCGGGGCACGGTCCGGTATATGAGGATTTGTACCCTCATGCTCCTGCTGCCGGTAGTGTGCCTTCGTGTAGTACCGCTGGTGTGGTGGGTGCTATGGCTGGTGTGGTGGGTGCTGCTATGGCTATGGAGGCAGTGAAGCTGCTGACCGGGGTGGGGGAGCCGCTCATGGGTGAGGTTGGCCTATATTCGGCGTTAAGTGGGAGGTGGGAATATATACCTCTTGTGGCTAGTGTGCAAGCTGTACCTAAGAAAAGTGTCGTTTTGTCCCAAGAAACGAGTTATATGCCCAAAAATTCTGTAACAATTCGTAATATTTCTCAGGATTTTGCTAGCTCTTCGACGGATTCGATGCCTCGTCCCATAAGTGCCCAGGACTTTAAAAAGCTGTCATCGGATGAAAATATTGCCCTTTTGGACGTTCGTGAGCAGGTGGAATTCAAAGCTTTTGCTATTGAATGCGCTATTAATCTTCCTCTGACTGAGTTGCTGGAGGCCAGTCGAAATAGTGGTTTAAAGGCCCTGATTGAGCGTAAAATCCCTGCAAATGCCCAGAAAATTGTTATTTACTGCACTGGATACGCTAGAACGGTTGAGGCGGCTCGCGAAATTGCCCCTTTGGTAGGGCCTTCTGTGTATATGTTGGAGGGTGGAATTTCTGCCTGGCTTACGGTCTAAAACACCCTTATCTCACATGAATTAAGTAAGGTTTTTATCTTGTATTTTCCATGCCAAATATCAGATATATTGGGCAGTATGGAACAAGCATCACAGATTAAGGGCCCGGACGGCCCCCTTACCGATCAGCTGATCAAGTTCGGTAAGTTTTTCTCCCGCTGGGATGAGACTGAAGACGGCCGCGCCGTCTTCCGTGAAGGCGGCCGCGAGGGTGACGCCTTCTACCGCGACCGTTGGAGCCACGATAAGGAAGTTCGCTCTACCCACGGCGTGAACTGCACCGGCTCCTGCTCCTGGAAGGTGTATGTCAAGGACGGCATTATCACCTGGGAAGCACAGGAAACCGACTACCCCTCGGTTGGTCCCGATCGCCCCGAGTACGAGCCCCGTGGTTGCCCCCGTGGTGCCTCATTCTCGTGGTACACCTACTCTCCCACCCGCGTTAAGTACCCCTACGTTCGCGGTCTCCTGCTGGAGATGTACCGCGAAGCGAAGGCAATCCACAATGATCCCGTGGACGCCTTCCACTCCATCGTGTCTGACCCCGCCAAGCGTGCACGCTACGTTAACGCACGCGGTAAGGGTGGTCTGGTGCGCTCGACCTGGGCTGAAGCTCTCGAACTGATGGCTGCTGCTCACGTGCACACCATCAAGTACTACGGCCCCGACCGTAACACCGGCTTCACCCCGATTCCGGCAATGTCCATGACCTCCTTCAGTGCGGGTGTTCGCTACATCCAGCTGACCGGTGGCGTGATGACCAGCTTCTACGACTGGTACGCCGACCTTCCCGTGGCTTCCCCGCAGGTCTTCGGCGACCAGACCGATGTGCCCGAGTCTGGCGACTGGTGGGACGCTGCATACCTCATCATGTGGGGTGCAAACGTTCCGCTGACCCGTACCCCGGATGCTCACTGGGTCTCTGAGGTCCGCTACCGCGGTACCAAGGTTGTCACCGTGAGCCCCGACTACGCCGATAACACCAAGTTCGCTGACGAGTGGCTGCCCGCCCAGGCAGGTACCGACGCAGCACTGGCTATGGCGATGGGTCACGTTATCCTCAAGGAGAACTACGTCGACCAGCGTGTCGAGTTCTTCGAGGACTTCTCCCTGACCTACACCGATCTTCCCTTCCTGGTCACCCTGGAAACCCGTGAGGACGGCGTGAAGGTCCCCTCCAAGTTCCTGACCGCAGCAAAGCTCGCTGGTGAGGCTGAGCAGCCGAACGCTGACTTTAAGCCCGTGCTGATGGACCGCGAGACCGGTGAGGTCTTCGTGCCCAACGGCACCATGGGTCACCGTTACGCTCGGGAAGACCAGGGCAAGTGGAACCTGGATCTGCAGGGTCGTAAGCCGATTCTGTCGATTCGCGACCTGCCCCAGGGCCAGACAGCAGCTGCAGAGATTAAGATGCCGACCTTCGATAACCCGAAGGGTCACGGCGACGTCATTACCCGCGGTGTGCCTGTAGCATACGTTGAAGGCCACGAAGTCACCACTGTCTTCGACATCATGCTGGCACAGTACGGTGTGGGCCGCGAGGGCCTGCCCGGTACCTGGGCTAAGGACTACGAGGACTGGAACGTTCAGAACACCCCGGCATGGCAGGAGCAGATTACTTCTGTCCCCGCCGAGGCTGTTATCCGCGTTGCCCGCGAGTTCGCTAAGAGCGCCCTGGATTCCGGTGGCCGCTCCATGATTATCTTCGGTGCAGGTATCTGCCAGTGGTACCACGCTGATACCACCTACCGCGCTATCCTCGCCTTGCTGAACCTGACCGGTTCCCAGGGCCGTAACGGTGGCGGTTGGGCTCACTACGTGGGCCAGGAGAAGGCACGTCCGCTGACTGGTCTGACCAACATTGCTAACGCTCTGGACTGGAGCCGCCCGCCGCGTCACATGATCGGTACCGGCTTCTGGTACATGCACACTGACCAGTTCCGTCAGGATGCATACTCCACCGATTACCTGCAGTCCCCGCTGGCTAAGGGTGAGTTGCGCGATGTTCACACTGCTGACGTTGTGGCACGCTCCGTGCGCATGGGCTGGATGCCGTTCTTCCCGCAGTTCCCCGAGAACTCGCTGGAACTGGCTGATAAGGCAGAGCAGGCAGTGGCACGCGGCGAGGCTTCCTCGAACGCGGACTACATTGCACAGCGCCTGAACTCCGGTGACTTGGAGTTCTCCGTTGAGGACGTCGACAACCCCATCAACTGGCCTCGTACCCTGACCCTGTGGCGTTCGAACCTGTTCGGTTCCTCCGCTAAGGGTGAGAGCTACTTCCTGAAGCACCTGGTCGGTAGCATGGACAACGTTCAGGGTTCCGACTCGGAGAAGCACCCGAACGAAGTGAAGTGGGTCGACGACGCACCTCAGGGCAAGCTGGATCTGCTGGTCACCTCGGACTTCCGTATGACCTCCTCGACCCTGCTGTCTGACATCGTTCTGCCGACTGCTACCTGGTACGAGAAGCACGATATCTCCTCGACCGATATGCACCCGTTCCTGCACGCGTTCTCCCCGGCAATTGATCCGCCGTGGGAGGCAAAGACCGACCACGAGACCTTCAAGGCTCTGGCATACGAGTTCACTCGCCTGGCTAAGAAGCACCTCGGCGTCCGCAAGGACATCGTTTCGGTTCCGCTGCTGCACGACACTCCCGGCCAGATTGCTCAGCCTGGCGGTCACGCACCCGACTGGAAGAACACCCCCGGTATGGTGGGCGTGCCCGGCAAGAACATGCCGAACTTCGTCACCGTCGAGCGTGACTACGGCGCACTGTACGATATGTACACCACCGTTGGCCCGCTGCTCGATAAGCTCGGTGCCACCACCAAGTTCATCACTTACGATCTGAAGGACGAAGTCGCGAAGATGGCTAAGGAATTCGGTGTGATGGACTCCGGTAAGGGCGCAGGCCGTCCGGCACTGGATACCGACGTGAAGATTTCTGAAGCAATCCTCATGATTTCCGGTACCTCTAACGGTGAGGTTGCTGTTAAGGGCTTCAAGGAGCTCGAGAAGCAGACCGGTCTGCACCTGATGGACCTGGCAGAAGGTAACGAGGAACGTCGTATTACCTTCCCCATGACCCAGGCCGCACCGCAGCCCGTGATGACTTCCCCCGAGTGGTCCGGTTCGGAGACCGGTGGTCGCCGATACGCTCCGTTTACCGTCAACATCGAGAAGAAGAAGCCGTTCCACACTCTGACCGGCCGTATGCACTTCTTCCTCGACCATGACTGGATGCACGAAATGGGCGAGGCTCTGCCGATTTACCGTCCGCCGCTGGATATGACTGGCCTGTACAACGAGCCTGAGCTCGGTACTACCGACGGTGTTTCAGTTGCTGTTCGCTACCTGACCCCGCACAATAAGTGGGCAATTCACTCGCAGTACTTCGACAACCACTACATGCTCAGCATGTTCCGTGGCGGTCCGACTGCGTGGATGAGCCCGCAGGATGCTGAGAAGATTGGCGTCAAGGACGGCGAGTGGATTGAGTGTGTGAACACCAACGGTGTCTTCGTGGGCCGTGCGGTTGTTTCGCACCGTATGCCCGAGGGCGTCTGCTTCGTTTACCACGCTCAGGAGCGTATGGTTAGCCCGAAGTCTGAAGTCACTGGTAAGCGCGGTGGTATTCACAACTCGGTGACCCGTATTCTTCTGAAGCCCACCCACATGATTGGTGGCTACGCTCACCAGGCGTTCGCCTTCAACTATCTTGGACCGACCGGTAACCAGCGAGACATCGTCTCGTACATCCGTCGCCGTAAGTCCCAGGAGGTAACTTTCTAATGCGCGTTATGGCACAAGTTGCTATGGTGATGGCGCTCGATAAGTGCATCGGCTGCCACACCTGCTCCGTGACCTGTAAGCAGGCATGGACGAACCGAGCCGGTACCGAATACGTCTGGTTCAACAATGTTGAGACTCGTCCCGGTCAGGGTTACCCCCGCCGTTACGAGGATCAGGAGAAGTGGAAGGGCGGCTGGGTGCTGAACAAGCGCGGTCGTCTGGAGCTCAAGAGCGGTAACCGCTTCCAGAAGCTCTTCACGATTTTCGCTTCCCCGATTCAGCCCGAGCTGAACGACTACTACGAGCCCTGGACCTACGACTACCAGAACCTGACCAGTGCTCCTCTGGGTGATGATTTCCCGGCTGCTAAGCCGGTCTCCCTCATCACCGGTGAGGACACCAAGGTTGAGTGGGGTATGAACTGGGACGACAACCTGGCTGGTGCGACCGAGTACGGTCATCTGGACCCGCTGGTGGAGAAGGTCCGTAAGAAGGCTGAGGACAAGATTAAGTTCGAGTTCGAGCAGACCTTCATGTTCTACCTGCCTCGTATTTGTGAGCACTGCTTGAACCCCTCCTGCATGGCTTCTTGCCCCTCCGGCGCTATCTACAAGCGCGCTGAGGACGGTATCGTGCTGGTCGACCAGGACCGTTGCCGTGGTTGGCGTCAGTGCATCACTGGTTGCCCTTACAAGAAGGTGTACTTCAACCACAAGACGGGTAAGGCTGAGAAGTGTACCTTCTGCTACCCCCGTATTGAGGCTGGTATCCCGACTGTATGTGCTGAGACCTGTGTTGGTCGTATGCGCTACATCGGCATCTTCCTCTACGACGCAGACCGCGTGACTGAAGCTGCTTCGGTTGAGGATGAGAAGGACCTCTACGAGGCTCAGCTGTCGCTGATGCTTGATCCTTCGGATCCTGCTGTGATTGAGCAGGCTCGTAAGAACGACATCCCCGATGCGTGGATTACTGCGGCTCAGAAGTCGCCCGTGTACAAGCTGGCGAAGGAGTGGAAGGTGGCTCTGCCCCTGCACCCCGAGTACCGCACCATGCCCATGGTTTGGTACGTACCCCCGCTGTCTCCGATTGTTGACCTGCTCAAGGAGCAGGGCCACGATGCGGAGAACAGCAACAACCTGTTCGGTGCTATTGAGTCTCTCCGTATTCCGGTTGAGTACCTTGCTGAGTTGTTCACCGCAGGCGACACTGAGGTTATTACTAACGTTCTGCGCCGCCTGGCTGCGATGCGTTCGTACATGCGTGACATCAACCTCGGTGGCGAAGGCAACGAGAAGATTGCTCAGGCAGTTGGCATGACTGGTCAGCAGGTGTACGAGATGTACCGCCTGATGGCTATCGCTAAGTACAACGAGCGTTACGTCATTCCGAAGGCTCACATGGAAGACGCCCACAACCTTGAGGAAATGGGTTGCTCCCTGAGCGTGGATGGCGGACCCGGCATGTACGGCGATGCGTTCAACGACATGGAGGGTCGCCCGACCCCCGTGTCCACCGGTGTCTACGAGGCTAACAACAAGGTCAGCTTGTTCAGCTGGGACGGTTCTTCCCGTCCTGACGGCCTCTTCCCGAATACCACCGGAAAGAAGTAATAAGTGGCTGGATTCTTTTCCAAGCTCATGGGCAAGGCCGGTTCCGAGGCTACTGTCTCGGAGCCGGCTCAGCCGGAGAACCCGTTTGATATCGATTACGGTCCCGGCGAGGATAAGGACTCGGTGATTTACCAGGTGAGCGGTATGCTCCTGGGCTACCCCGATGAGGAGACTCTGAAGGTTCTGCCTGAACTGGTGGAGATTACCGCTTCCACCCAGGACGAGGCTTTCATTGCGGCCGTTGATGCGGTTCAGCAGTGGCTGACTTCTAAGGACCTGGAGGATGTGCAGTCCGAGTACGTGCAGGAGTACGACCTTTCGCGTCGTCATTCTCTGCACCTGTCCTATTGGACCGATGGCGATACCCGCCGCCGTGGTGAGACTCTTCTGCGTTTCAAGCAGATGTACCGCGACTCCGGTATGTTGACCGTTTTGAATGGTGAGCTTCCGGACTACCTGCCGCTGGTGCTGGAGTTTTGTGCGTTGGTGGATCGCCGTAAGGGCCGTTCCGCTTTGCAGGCGTACCGTCCGTCCCTTGAGCTTCTTCGTCTGTCCATGAAGGACGGAAATCTGCCCCACTACGGGTTGTTGCAGAGCATCTGCGATACCCTTCCTGGCGTCTCTCCGCAGACTCAGGAAGAGGTCCAGAAGATGGCTGGCTACGGCCCTCCCGTCGAGACTGTTGGCTTGAATGGTTACGCTGATTACCAGCTGCTCCAGCAGGCTTCGGCTCGTTCTAACTAGTTTTATCCCTTGTGAGGAGACAACACGTGTACGTACTTGCTTCTGAGAACGCAGGACATGCTGCACAGGCTGTAGTCGATCCGGGTATTGTTGACATCCTGCTGTGGGGCGTTCTGCCCTATGTTGCACTGGTCGTTCTGATTGGTGGCACCATTTGGCGTTACCGTACTGACCAGTTCGGATGGACTACCCGCTCGTCCCAGGTCTATGAATCGAAGCTGTTGCGCATCGCTTCGCCCCTGTTCCATTACGGTCTTGCGGCCGTTTTCCTTGGCCACGTTGGTGGTCTGGTGGTGCCTAAGGCATTCACCGACCTGGTCGTTTCGGAAGACACTTACCACATTGTGGCGCTGGTTGGCGGTTCTGTTGCTGCGGTCGCAACCATTGTTGGTATGTTCGTTCTGATTGGTCGCCGCGCTTCGAACTCTCGTGTGCGTTCGGCTACCACTCGTAATGACGTTTTCATGTATGTCGTTTTGGTTCTGGTGATTCTCGCCGGTACTGCGGCTACTCTAATTTCGGCAGTGAACCCCTCGGGTGGTTTGCCTCCGGTGAATGGTCACGAGGTTCACTTCAACTACCGTGAGACCATTTCTGTGTGGTTCCGTTCGCTGTTCTACTTCCACCCTGAGGTGGCTCTGATGGTGAATATTCCTGTGGCTTTCAAGATTCACATTGTGGTGGCTATGGTTCTGTTCATCATTTGGCCGTTTACCCGCCTGGTGCATGCACTGACTGTGCCCCTGCACTACCTCTTCCGCCCCTACACCGTGTACCGCTCTCGTGGTGGCCAGCGTGTTGGTGCACGTCGAGGTTGGGATCCGGTTGGTACTCTCCCGCGTGAGCGCGCCGACCGCTAATACACATATCCATATTGCAAAAGAGGAAATATGAGCACCCCTGCTGCACCGAGCTACGACCTGAAGAATGGTCAGCTCCGTAACGTTCTGCTTGCAACCTTCGCCTCTACCATTGGTTTCTGGGCATGGACCATCGTTGGCCCGCTGGCCAAGATGTACGCGAAGCAGATGCACCTGGACGCTGGTATGACCAGCCTCCTGGTGGCTATGCCGATTTTCATCGGCGCTATCGGCCGTATTCCCGTCGGCGGTCTGACTGACCGTTACGGTGGTCGTATTATGTTCACCATTGTTCTGGCTGTCAGCGCACCGCTGGTTCTGCTGGTGGGCGTGGCTGGTCAGATGAACTCTCTGCCCATGCTGCTGATTGTCTCCTTCTTCCTGGGTATTGCGGGTACCGTGTTCGCTATAGGTATTCCCTTCAGCTCGGCATGGTATGACGCATCGAAGAAGGGCTTCGCAACCGGCGTGTTCGGTGCAGGCATGGTGGGTACCGCGGTTTCCGCATTCGCTACCCCCCGCCTGGTGCAGGGTATCGGTTACTTCCCGACTCACATCCTGATTGCTGTGATTTGTGCAGTAACCGCCGTGATTTCTTTCGTGTTCCTGAAGGATTCCCCGGCAACCATTGGCCGTGAGGTCACCCCGCTGATGCCGAAGATTATTCGCGCATTCAAGGTGAAGACCACTTGGCAACTCTGCTTCCTCTACGCAGTTGTGTTCGGTGCCTTCGTGGCATTCTCGAACTACCTGCCCACTTACCTGAGCAACATCTACCACTTCGACGCTAATGACGCTGGTCTGCGTGCGGCTGGCTTTACCGCTGCCGCTGTGGTGGCTCGTCCCTTCGGTGGTGTTCTGGCTGATAAGTTCGGTCCGAAGATTATCTCCCTCATCTCCCTGGGCGGTGTGGTGATTCTGGCAGTTATTACCGCATTCCAGCCTAATGCTGAGCACGTGTACGGTGCTGTCTTCATCCTGATGGGTGCTCTGCTGGGTCTGGGCCACGGCTCGGTCTTCGGCTGGTTGGGTCGCGTTGCTGACCCGAAGAACGTTGGTGCGGTGTCCGGTGTGATTGCTGCTACTGGCGCGCTGGGTGGCTTCTTCCCGCCGCTGGTGATGGGTGCAACCTACAACCAGGAGCACAACAACTACTTCATCGGTCTGATGCTGCTGGCCGTGACCGCGTTCCTCGCCTTCCTGTCGGTATTCCTCGTGCCGCACGGTGGCAAGCCGGATCACGCTAAGCACGCTAAGTAGGTTCTTCTAGTACATCCTTCTGCAGGGTGTATATGAAGTTTGCTTTGACTGAGTCCGGCTCGTTTTCTCTTCGGAGAGGACGAGCCGGGCTTTGTGCTTTTCTACTGTTTTTCGTCTAACAGGGGTGAGCTTTGTCGGGGCAGAAGAGTCTGATGTTTGGGCATGTCAAATGTTGGTAAAGCTAGCGAAACTTTGCGGAGATGTGGGACACTTAAAGCGTTCGACTCGTCGCAATAGCGCGACGTGACCCCTCTACGGTTTGCGCCGACCAATAGGAGAATCCTATGTCCTTTATTGATCGTCATCTCGGCCCCCGTTCCGCAGACGCAGAGCAGATGCTCGAAACCCTGGGATACTCTTCCCTGGATGCGCTGATGGACGCTGTCGTCCCCTCCCAGATTCGCCTTGACGGCGAATTGCAGCTGCCTGCTCCGCTGTCGGAGCATGAGGCTCAGGCAAAGATTGCCGGCTATGCTGCGAAGAATAAGGTTCTCGCCCAGATGATTGGTGCCGGATACTACGATGCAGTAACTCCCGCGGTTCTGCGCCGTAACATTCTGGAAAACCCCGGTTTCTACACTTCTTACACCCCGTACCAGGCTGAGATTTCTCAGGGCCGTCTGGAGGCTCTGCTGAACTTCCAGAACACCGTGATGGAGCTGACCGGCCTGGAGATTGCAAACTCCTCCCTGCTGGATGAGGCATCCGCAGTAGCTGAGGCAGCTGTCATGATGCACCGTGCGAACCGCAAGGTGAAGAATGGCTTCTTCGCGATTGACTCCCGTTGCCTGCCTCAGGTTATTTCGGTGACTCGTGGCCGTGCAGAGATGCTCGGCATTCCCTTCGTCATTACTGATTTCTCTGAGGGTCTGCCCGAGGGCGACCTGTACGGTATCGTCCTGGCGTACCCCGGCAATGAAGGCGATATTCGCGATATTGAGCCGCTGATTAAGGCCGCTAAGGAGCGTAACGCCCTGGTCACTGTGGTCGCTGACCTGTTGGCTCTGACCCTGCTGAAGTCTCCGGGTGAGCTGGGTGCTGATATCGCTGTGGGTAACACTCAGCGTTTCGGTCTGCCCTTCTTCTTCGGTGGCCCCCACGCTGCGTACATGGCTGTTCACAAGGGCATGGAGCGTACCATGCCTGGCCGTCTGGTGGGTGTTTCTAAGGACTCTGCCGGTAAGCCTGCGTACCGTCTGGCTCTGCAGACTCGTGAGCAGCACATTCGCCGTGAGAAGGCTACTTCCAATATTTGTACTGCTCAGGCTCTGCTGGCGATTGTTGCTGGTGCTTACGCGATGTACCACGGTCCTGAGGGTCTGCGCGCTATCGCGAACCGCTTGCACACCAACGCCGCTCGTGTTGCTACCGCGCTGAAGGCTGCGGGCTACGGTATCGCTCACGATACTTTCTTCGACACCGTCGTGGTGGAGGCTGCTGGCCGTGCCGATGAGCTGGTTGCGAAGGCTCTGGAAGCTGGCGTGAACATCCGCCGCTTCGACGAGAACCGTGTTGGTATCTCTGTGGGTGAGTCTCACGGTGAGGAACTGCTCAAGAGCCTGGTTGAGGCTCTGGGCGGCACCCTGGGCGAGGCAGATGCACAGTATGATCTGCCCGCTGAGCTGCTGCGTACCGATGACTACATGCAGCACCCGATTTTCCACAAGTACCGTTCTGAGACCGAGATGATGCGCTACCTGCGTCACCTCGCTGATAAGGACCTGGCGCTTGACCGCACCATGATTCCGCTGGGTTCGTGCACCATGAAGCTGAATGCAGCGGCTGAGATGGAGCCTATCTCCTGGCCTGAGTTCGCAAACATTCACCCGCTGGTCCCGGAGGACCAGGCAGAGGGCTGGCACGAGTTGATTAAGGACCTGAGCGAGTGGCTGGTTGCTATTACCGGTTATGATGCTATCTCCTTGCAGCCGAACTCGGGTGCAACCGGTGAGTACGCTGGTCTGCGCGCTATCCGTTCCTTCCACGAGGCTAATGGTGACCACGAGCGTGACACTGTACTGATTCCGCTGTCTGCTCACGGTACCAACGCAGCATCTGCCGCTCTGGCTGGTCTGAAGGTTGCCGGTGTGGCAACTGCGGCTGACGGTTCGATTGATGTTGACGACCTGAAGGTAAAGATTGAGAAGTACGGCCCCAAGGTTGCCGGCATCATGATTACCTACCCCTCTACCCACGGTGTGTTTGAGGAGCAGGTTGCTGAGGTCTGCCAGTTGGTTCACGAGGCAGGTGGCCAGGTATACCTGGATGGTGCGAACCTGAACGCTCAGATGGGCTTCGCTCAGCCCGGTAAGTTTGGTGGCGATGTTTCGCACCTGAACCTGCACAAGACCTTCTCCATTCCTCATGGTGGTGGCGGCCCCGGTGTGGGCCCTCTGGCTGTTCGTGACCACTTGGCGAAGTTCCTGCCCGGTGACGCATACCATGCTGATGCTGAGGGTAAGCTCCCCAATGACGTTGCACTGCCGATTTCGCAGGCGTTCTTCGGTTCTGCAGGCGTTCTGCCGATTAGCTGGATGTACATTGCGATGACTGGTGCTCAGGGTCTGAAGGACTCTTCGCAGTACGCGGTTCTGAACGCTAACTACATTGCGAAGAAGCTCAATGACAAGTACCCGGTGCTGTACACCGGCCCCGGCGGTCTGGTCGCTCACGAGTGCATCCTGGACTTGCGTCAGCTGACCGATCAGACTCACGTGACAGCTGAGGATGTCTGCAAGCGTCTGATGGACTTCGGCTTCCACGCTCCGACCCTGGCGTTCCCGGTTCCGGGCACCCTGATGGTTGAGCCGACTGAGTCTGAGTCGAAGGAAGAATTGGACCGCTTTATTGAGGCAATGGAGACCATCTACGACGAGATCATCGAGGTGGCTGAGGGTAAGGTCGCTGTGGAGGATTCGGTTCTGCGCAACGCACCGCACACCGTTGATGTGGTGAGTGCCGATGAGTGGGATCGCCGCTACAGCCGTACCCAGGCAGCTTTCCCGGTCCCGAGTCTGCGTGCTAATAAGTACTTCACTTCGGTGGGTCGTATCGACGGCGCTGGCGGTGACCGTAACTTCGTGTGCGAATGCCCCCCGATGGAGGCTTTCGACCTGGAAGCATAAGGAGCCTATAACGCTCCTGGGTAGACTGTAGCGGTCTACCTGCCTCACCCGTTCTCAGATTTCTGGGGCGGGTGGGGGTCGCCTCCGCAGCGTATCTCGTGTCTGTGGGGGTGAATGAAATCTATGACGATTGAACGATAACAGCACAAGGCTGTGCGTGAGGAGAATCTAATGTCCCCTAAGAAGACCTCTCTGTACTCTGTCCACGAGAAGCTTGGTGCTTCTTTCACCGACTTTGGCGGCTGGGATATGCCCCTGAAGTACGCTAATGACGTTGCTGAGCATGAGGCTGTCCGTACTAGTGCCGGTATTTTCGACTTGTCTCATATGGGTGAGTTCCGCGTGACCGGTCCGGATGCGGGCGCGTTCCTGGATTACGCTCTGGTGTCGAATATGTCCATCCTGAAGGTTGGTAAGGCAAAGTACTCGATCCTGGTCAACGACAAGGGCGGCGTGATTGACGACCTGATTACTTACCGTCTGGGCGATGAAGAGTTCCTAGTTGTTCCGAATGCTTCGAATATTGAGACTGACTTTGCGGCGATGAGCGAGCGCCTGGGTGATTTCAATGTTGAGTTTGTGAATGAGTCGGAGCAGACTTCTCTGGTGGCTGTTCAGGGTCCTCGTGCTGAGGAGATTCTGCTGGCTGCTGGCGTGTCTGATGATGAGGCTGTCCGTGAGCTGAAGTACTACGCTTCGGTACCGCTGACTGTTGCCGGCGTTGATGTTTTGCTGGCTCGTACCGGTTACACCGGTGAGGATGGCTTCGAGCTGTTCGTTCCGAATGAGAACGCTGTTGAGCTGTGGGATAAGCTGGCTGCTGCTGGTGAGCCTTTCGGTATGATTCCTGCCGGTCTGGCTTCTCGTGACTCCCTGCGTCTTGAGGCTGGTATGCCGCTGTACGGTCACGAGCTGGGTCTTGAGATTACTCCGTTTGAGTCCGGTTTGGGCCGCCTGGTTGAGATTGCTCTGGAGAAGAAGGCTACTAACTTTGTGGGTCGTGAAGCTCTGACTGAGTTGGCTAAGAATGAGTCGAAGCGTATCCTGGTTGGTCTGAAGGCTCAGGCGAAACGTCCTGCTCGTGCCGGTTCTAAGCTGGTGGACGCTGAAGGTAATGAGATTGGTGAGGTTACCTCCGGTATTCCTTCCCCGACTTTGGGTTTCCCGATTGCTATGGCACTGGTGAACCGTGAGTTCTCTGAGGTTGGCTCTACTGTGGATGTTGATATCCGCGGTAAGCGTGCTCCGTTTGATGTTGTGGCTCTGCCGTTCTACAAGCGTGAGAAGTAAGAGTTTTTCTGCAGATAATCTGTAGGGGAGAGGCGTCGTGCCCTGTGTAGGCACGGCGCCTTTTATTCGATGTGCTGCGGTGCTGAGTGGTGGGGGAGTGTCGAGGTGTTCTAGGCCTTAGTTTGTGATGGTTCTGAAGTGCGTTAGGATTAGAGCGGTCAGTCAAGGGTGATTGTCCGCGCGTAGAGACCGCAGATTGATGTGTGCTTCCTCTGTTGAGGTGCACGTATCTTTTGGTGCGGTGCACAGACATTTTTATTTGAAGGACAGAACATGGCTATTAACCAGAGTGCACCCAGCAGTGCCCAGAAGAAGGCAGAGGCTCTGCCGTACGACATCAGTGTTTTTGAGATGTTCAGCATTGGTGTGGGTCCTTCGAGCTCACATACCGTGGGGCCGATGCGCGCTTCGAACCGTTTTGTGGCGGAGCTGATTGATGAGGGCATGCTGGACTGTGTAACGGGCGTACATGTTGACCTGTATGGTTCGTTGGCGGCTACGGGCGCTGGTCACGGCACGATGAGCGCTGTGTTGAAGGGTTTGTGCGGTTTTGTTCCGGAGACGATTAATATCGCTGATTCTGAGGCGATGATTGAGCGTAATAGTGTGGACGGCACGTTGCCTCTGGCAGGTTACCCCTCCTCTGCTTATGGTGTGACTGCGCCTGGTGGCGAGGAGCAGAAGGTGTATGGTCCGGTGGTGAAGTACCGTGAGCTGGATATGACTCTGCGTCCGCTGACGGTTCTTCCGCGCCATACGAACGGCATGAAGATCGCGGCGTTTGCGGGTGAGCAGCTGCTGTTGGAGCGTACCTACTATTCCATTGGTGGCGGCTTCATTGTTGAGGGTGATGAGGAGGCGACCGGTGGTGCGTCGCTGATGAACCCTCCGTATCCGTTCGGTTCGGCTACTGAGCTGCTGGAGATGGCGAATGAGGCTGGGTTGTCGATTGCGCAGTTGAAAATGGCGAATGAGTGTTCTTTGCGTTCTGAGCAAGAGGTCCGCGATGGCATCTTGCATATCTACCGTGTGATGAAGGAGTGCATTGGCTCTTCTCTGGCACGTGTGGGGTATTTGCCGGGCCCGCTGAAGGTGCGTTGCCGTGCGGGTGCGTGGCATCGCGATTTGATGGTGGAGGATCCTTCGAAGTCTCCTGAGTTCGCTATTGACTGGGTGAATCTGATTGCTTTGGCGGTCAATGAGGAGAACGCTTTTGGTGGTCGTGTGGTGACCGCTCCGACGAATGGTGCTGCGGGCATTATTCCGGCGGTGTTGCATTATGCGATGAACTACACGCAGGGTATTCGACATTGCGGTCAGGCTGCTCGTGATCAGGCGGTTGTTGATTTCTTCTTGGCTTCTTCTGCTGTGGGTGTGCTGTATAAGAAGCGTGCGTCGATTTCTGGTGCTGAGGTTGGTTGCCAGGGTGAGGTGGGTAGTGCCTCCTCGATGGCTGCTGCCGGTTTGGCACAGGTGATGGGTGGTACTCCTGAGCAGGTTGAGAATGCTGCTGAGATTGCGATGGAACACAACTTGGGTCTGACCTGTGACCCGGTGGGTGGTTTGGTGCAGATCCCTTGTATTGAGCGTAATGCGATGGCGGCGTCGAATGCAGTGACGGCTGCACGTATGGCGTTGCGTGGTGATGGTACGCACCGTGTGTCGTTGGATCAGGTGATTGAGACGATGCGTCAGACCGGTTTGGATATGTCTCACCGTTACAAGGAGACGTCTATGGGCGGTTTGGCGGTGAATGTAGTGGAATGCTAGGTGCATGCCGTGGCAGGTTTGCACTCCTGATGCGGGTGTGGTAGACAGATGGGCTTTCTTCCTGTATTGTTAGTATTTACGCTTTCCCTAACCTTTGTGCCTTCATATAGCGGTGGGCACGGGCTGAAGGTGACGTTTTTCCGTCCGACTCTATAGCTTCTAGCACCGTTTATATCGGGGGCTGAGGTTGTCGTGTCGCCGGTAATGTCGCCGGGAGGCTGATTGCTAACAGACATGTCTGTGGAAGGATCCCCATTTTGGTCGCTTCGAGCACCTCGAATCATGATGCCGCTAACGGTGCGGAGAACGTCTCCCGCCGAATTTCATTCGCGAAGATTAATGAACCACTGAAGGTTCCCAACCTGCTTGCTATCCAGACCGATAGCTTCGACCGCCTCGTGGGTAACGAGCGCTGGGTGGAGCGTCTGGAAAAAGCACAGGCTGCAGGTGACAATTCTGTCCCCGCTCAGTCCGGTCTGGCTGAGATTTTTGAAGAAATCTCCCCGATTCGTGACTTCCAGGAGACTATGCAGCTCTCCTTCTCTGAGCCTGAGTTTGCTGACCCCAAGTACTCTGTTGAGGAGTGCAAGGACCGCGACGCAACCTACTCGGCTCCGCTGTACATTAAGGCTGAATTCATGAACCTCGCTACTGGCGAGGTCAAGCAGCAGACCCTGTTCATGGGCGACTTCCCCCTGATGACCGAGGCTGGTACCTTCGTTATTAACGGTACTGAGCGTGTGGTCGTTTCTCAGCTGGTGCGTTCCCCCGGTGCTTACTTTGAGAAGGCTCCGGACCGTACCTCAGATAAGGACATTTACTCTGCCCGCGTGATTCCTTCCCGCGGTGCATGGTTCGAGCTTGAGATTGATAAGCGCGATCAGGTAGGCGTGCGTCTGGACCGTAAGCGTAAGCAGTCTGTGACTGTTCTGCTGAAGGCTCTGGGCTGGACCGAGTCTAAGATTCTGGCTGAGTTCGGGCAGTACGACTCCATCCGTGCAACCCTGGAGAAGGACTCCGTTAAGGACCGCGACGAGGCTCTGCTGGATATCTACCGCAAGCTGCGTCCGGGCGAACCCCCGACGGTTGAAGCGGCTCAGGGTCTGCTGGACAACATGTACTTCACCCCGCGCCGCTACGACCTGGCGAAGGTTGGTCGTTACAAGCTGAACCGTAAGCTCGGTGTGGACGTTCCCATGGATTCCCCCGAGGCTTCCGTTCTGAGCCAGGACGACATCGCTCAGATGATTCGTTACCTCTGCGCTCTGCACGCAGGTGAGACCACCATCCCCGGCGTCCGTGACGGCGAGGAAATCTCCCTCAAGATCGATATCGACGATATTGACCACTTCGGCAACCGCCGTATCCGCACCGTGGGTGAGCTTATTGAGAACCAGATCCGTACCGGTCTGTCTCGTATGGAGCGCGTGGTTCGTGAGCGCATGACCACCCAGGATGTGGACGCTATCACCCCGCAGTCCCTGGTGAACATCCGCCCCGTCGTGGCAGCTATCAAGGAGTTCTTCGGTACCTCTCAGCTGTCGCAGTTCATGGACCAGAACAACCCGCTGGCAGGTCTGACCCACAAGCGTCGTCTGTCCGCACTGGGCCCGGGCGGTCTGTCCCGTGACCGTGCAGGCATGGAAGTTCGAGACGTCCATCCCTCGCACTACGGTCGTATGTGCCCCATTGAAACTCCTGAAGGCCCGAACATTGGTCTGATTGGTTCGCTGGCAACCTACGGTCGTATCAACTCCTTCGGTTTCATTGAGACTCCCTACCGCGTGGTAACTGACGGCCGCGTGACCGACGAGGTCCGCTACCTAACCGCTGACGACGAGAAGTCCGTCGTTATCGCACAGGCAAACGCACCGCTGAACCCCGACCGCACCTTCGCTGAGAATGAGGTTCTCTGCCGTGCGGGTGACGGTTCTGGTGAAGCTGTTATGGTTGCTCCCGGCGCCGTGCAGTACATGGACGTTTCCCCGCGTCAGATGGTGTCTGTGGCTACCGCCCTGATTCCTTACCTGGAGCATGATGACGCTAACCGAGCACTGATGGGTGCTAACATGCAGCGTCAGGCTGTGCCCCTGCTGGAGTCTGAGGCTCCCGTGGTTGGTACCGGTATGGAGAAGTATGCAGCACTGGATTCCGGTGACTCTGTGCTCGCGAAGAAGCCCGGTGTGGTTTCCTCCGTTGACGCTAAGACCGTTATCGTCCGTAACGACGACGGCTCTGTCTCCACCTACCCGATTATGAAGTTCTCCCGTTCGAACCCGGGTAACTGCTACAACCAGCGCGTTGTGGTGAAGGAAGGCCAGCGCGTCGAATACCGCGACGTTATTGCTGACGGCCCCTCCACCGACGGTGGTGAGCTGGCACTGGGTAAGAACCTGCTCGTGGCATATATGCCGTGGGAAGGCCTGAACTACGAGGATGCGATCATCCTCTCCCAACGCATGGTTTCTGAGGACGTGCTGACCTCGATCCACATTGAGGAGCACGAGATCGACGCTCGCGACACCAAGCTGGGCCCCGAGGAGATTACCCGCGACATCCCGAACGTGTCCGAGGACGTTCTCTCGGCTCTGGACGAGCGCGGCATCATTCACATCGGTGCTGAAGTTGAGGCTGGCGACATCCTCGTTGGTAAGGTCACTCCTAAGGGCGAGACCGAGCTGACCCCCGAGGAGCGCCTGTTGCGCGCAATCTTCGGTGAGAAGTCTCGCGAGGTTCGTGACACCTCTCTGAAGGTCCCTCACGGCGAGTCCGGTACCGTCATTGGTATCCGCATCTTCGACCGCGAGAGCAATGATGAGGACGATCTGCCCCCGGGTGTGAACCAGCTGGTCCGTGTGTACGTGGCTCAGAAGCGTAAGATTACCGACGGCGACAAGCTTGCAGGCCGCCACGGTAACAAGGGTGTTATTTCCAAGATCCTTCCGATCGAGGATATGCCCTTCCTGGAAGACGGTACCCCCGTGGACGTTATCCTGAACCCGCTGGGTGTGCCCGGTCGTATGAACATTGGTCAGGTTCTGGAAGTCCACACCGGTTGGCTGGCTAAGCAGGGTTGGAAGATTGAAGGCGAGCCCGAGTGGCTCAAGCACATGCCGAACTTCCCGAAGGAATCCGGCCCGACCCGCCTGGCAACCCCGGTGTTTGACGGTGCCCACGAGGACGAGCTGTTTGACCTCATGGATCACTCAAACCCGAACCGCGATGGTGACCGTCTGATCAACCGCTCCGGTAAGGCACGTCTGATTGACGGCCGTTCCGGTGAGCCGTTCCCGGACCCGATTTCGGTTGGTTACCAGTACATCCTGAAGCTGCACCACCTGGTGGATGACAAGATTCACGCTCGTTCCACCGGTCCGTACTCGATGATTACCCAGCAGCCCCTGGGTGGTAAGGCGCAGTTCGGTGGTCAGCGCTTCGGTGAGATGGAAGTGTGGGCGCTGGAGGCATACGGCGCCGCATACACCCTGCAGGAAATCCTGACCGTCAAGTCCGATGACGTGGCGGGCCGTGTGAAGGTTTACGAGGCTATTGTGAAGGGCGAGAACATCCCTGAGCCGGGTATCCCCGAATCCTTCAAGGTTCTTATCAAGGAAATGCAGTCTCTGTGCCTGAACGTCGAGGTGCTCTCCACCGACGGCAAGACTATTGAGATGAGCGACTCGGAGGAAGAAGGCTTCCGGGCAGCAGAAGATATGGGCGTAAGCCTGACCCACGACGAGCCTAGCTCCGTCGACGAGGCATAAGCACCGCCTCCTTCTAGGGTGGGGAACCCCGTATGCGCTCGCGTGCGTTGTGGGGTTCCCACCCGCTAACCTAAGTCTTCAGAAACTTACAGAAAGAGATTAGGACCGATATGTCCAACGAATCTTCGCTTGGTTTGATGCGAATTGGCCTCGCCACCGCCGACGACATCCGTCGTTGGTCTTTTGGTGAGGTTAAGAAGCCCGAGACCATCAACTACCGTACCCTGAAGCCCGAAAAGGACGGTCTCTTCGACGAGCGTATCTTCGGCCCCACCAAGGACTGGGAGTGCTACTGCGGTAAGTATAAGCGCGTACGCTTCAAGGGCATTGTGTGTGAGCGCTGTGGTGTTGAGGTGACCCGCTCTAAGGTACGTCGTGAGCGTATGGGTCACATTGAGCTGGCTGCTCCTGTTACCCACATTTGGTACTTCAAGGGTGTTCCTTCCCGTCTGGGTTACCTGCTGGATCTGGCTCCGAAGGACCTGGAGAAGGTCATTTACTTCGCTGCGTACATGATCACTAAGGTTGATGAGGAAGCTCGTCACGAGGACCTGCCGATGCTGCAGGCTGCTCACGACCGCGAGAAGCAAGAGCTTGAGGCTGCTCTGAACGCTGATGTGAACGCTATTAGCCGTGAGGTTGAGGCGGAGCTGGCTCGTATTGAGGCAGAGGGCGGCAAGGCTGCTGAGAAGCGTAAGCTGCGTGATAACGCTGAGCGTCAGCTCGCGTCGGTGCGTAAGCGTTACGAGCGTGAGGCTGAGCACCTGGATCGTGTATGGGATCGCTTCAAGAACCTGAAGGTCGCTGACCTTGAGGGTGACGAGGCTCTGTACCGTTCCATGATTGATAAGTACGGCCTGTACTTTGAGGGTGCAATGGGCGCAGAGGCTATTAAGAAGCGTCTGGAGTCCTTCGACCTGGAGGCTGAGTCTGAGGCTCTGAAGGAGATCATTCAGACCGGTAAGGGTCAGAAGAAGACCCGCGCTCTGAAGCGTCTGAAGGTTGTTAACGCCTTCCTGACCACTAATAACTCCCCGCTGGGTATGGTCCTGGATGTTGTTCCGGTTATTCCGCCGGAACTGCGCCCGATGGTTCAGCTGGACGGTGGCCGCTTCGCGACTTCCGACCTGAACGACCTGTACCGTCGTGTGATTAACCGTAACAACCGTTTGAAGCGTCTGCTGGAGCTGGGTGCTCCCGAGATTATCGTGAACAACGAGAAGCGTATGCTGCAGGAAGCTGTGGACTCGCTGTTCGATAACGGTCGTCGTGGTCGCCCGGTGACCGGCCCCGGTAACCGCCCCCTGAAGTCTCTGTCTGACATGCTGAAGGGTAAGCAGGGTCGTTTCCGTCAGAACCTGCTCGGTAAGCGTGTTGATTACTCGGGTCGTTCCGTGATTGTGGTTGGTCCTCAGCTGCAGATGCACCAGTGTGGTCTGCCCAAGCAGATGGCACTGGAGCTGTTCAAACCCTTCGTTATGAAGCGTTTGGTGGAGCTGAGCCACGCTCAGAACATTAAGAGCGCTAAGCGTATGGTTGAGCGTTTCCGTCCGCAGGTTTGGGACGTTCTGGAAGAGATTATTGCTGAGCACCCGGTTCTGCTGAACCGTGCACCTACCCTGCACCGTCTCGGTATTCAGGCGTTTGAGCCGAAGCTGGTTGAGGGTAAGGCTATTCAGCTGCACCCGCTGGTTTGCTCCGCGTTCAACGCTGACTTCGATGGTGACCAGATGGCAGTTCACCTGCCGCTATCTCCCGAGGCTCAGGCTGAGGCTCGTATCCTTATGCTGTCCTCGAACAACATCCTGAAGCCTTCGGATGGCCGCCCTGTGGCTGTCCCTTCGCAGGATATGATCATTGGTCTGTACCACCTGACTAGCTCCCGCGACGGTCAGAAGAACGAGGGTCACGCATTCTCCTCGGTGGCTGAGGCTCTGATGGCGATGGATCGTCACGAGATTGAGCTGTACACCAAGGTGAAGATTCGCCTTGATGGTGACCAGTTCGTTGCCCCCGAGGATTGGGAAGCACCGGAGGGCTACCAGCCCGGCGATTCTGTGCTGCTGGACTGCACCGTTGGTCAGGTTCTGTTCAACCAGGCTCTGCCGAAGGATTACCCCTGGTTCTCTGGCGTGGCAGATAAGAAGGGCCTGGGTAGCCTGATTAATGATCTGGCTGAGCGTTACCCGATGGATGTTGTGGCTCGTGCGCTAGACAACCTGAAGAACTCCGGTTTCTACTGGGCTTCCCGTTCAGGCGTGACCGTGGCTGTTTCCGATATTGCTACTCCTTCTGAGAAGCCGGCAATTATGGAGCGCTACGAGAAGCAGGCTGCTGCAATTCAGGATGACTTCGAGATCGGTACCATCGATGACGAAGAGCGTCGTCAGGAATTGATCAAGGTTTGGACCGAGGCTACCGACGTGGTTGCAGAGGCTATGCGTGAGAACTTGAGCTCTCACGGTGGTCTGAACACTATTTACCGTATGGTGACCTCCGGTGCACGTGGTAACTGGATGCAGGTCCGTCAGATTGCGGGTATCCGTGGTCTGGTGTCGAACCCGAAGGGTGAGATTATGCCTCGCCCGATTAAGTCCTCGTACCGTGAAGGCCTGTCGGTTCTGGAGTACTTTATCGCAACCCACGGTGCACGTAAGGGTCTGGCTGATACCGCGCTGCGTACCGCTAACTCGGGTTACTTGACCCGTCGTTTGGTGGACGTTTCTCAGGATGTTATCGTTCGTGAGCACGACTGTGGCACCCGCCGTGGTCTGGTTCTGCCTCTGATTGATGAGGACGGCGGTCTGCACCCGGACGTCGAGACTTCGATTCACGGTCGTACCCTTGCGGTGGATGTGAAGGATGAGTCTGGTAACGTTCTGGCTGCCGCGGGTTCCGATGTCTCTGATGAGCTCATTGAGAAGCTCTTCAAGGCAGGCGTGAAGGAAGTTCGCGTCCGTTCGGTTCTGACCTGTGAGTCTGCTATTGGTGTGTGTGCACTGTGCTACGGTCGTTCGATGGCTTCGAACGTTCTGGTGGACATTGGTGAGGCTGTTGGTATTATTGCGGCTCAGTCGATTGGTGAGCCCGGTACCCAGCTGACCATGCGTACCTTCCACACCGGTGGTGTGGCTTCGGCTGATGATATTACTCAGGGTCTGCCCCGTATTCAGGAGCTGTTCGAGGCTCGTACTCCCAAGGGTGTTGCCCCGATTTCTGAGGTCTCCGGTCGCGTGACCATTGAGGATACCGAGAAGTCCTACAAGATTGTGGTGACCCCGGACGATGGTTCTGAGCCTCAGTCCTACACTGTTCTGCGTCGTGCGGCCTCTAAGCTGCAGAATGGCGACCACGTTCAGGTTGGCAATCAGCTGGCTACCGGTTCTGTTGATCCGAAGGAGGTTCTGCGTATTCGTGGTCCTCGTGAGGCTCAGAAGCACCTGGTGAGCGAGGTTCAGGGTGTGTACAAGTCGCAGGGTGTGGAAATCCACGACAAGCACGTTGAGGTTATTGTTCGCCAGATGCTGCGTCGCGTGACCGTGATTGAATCCGGTGATACCGATCTGCTGCCTGGTGAGCTGGTTGATAACATTGCTTTCCAGACTGCTAACCGTAAGGCACTGGTTGAGGGTAAGAAGCCCGCAGCTGGTCGTCCGGAAATGATGGGTATTACCAAGGCTTCGCTGGCTACCGAGTCCTGGCTGTCGGCGGCCTCCTTCCAGGAGACCACCCGCGTCCTGACTCAGGCTGCTATGGAAGCGAAGACTGACCCGCTGCTCGGCCTGAAGGAGAACGTGATTATCGGTAAGCTGGTTCCCGCCGGTACCGGTCTGGCACGTTACAACAATATTGAGGTTGAGCCCAGCGCTCAGGCTACTGCTGAGCGTATGCAGACTCTGGACACTTTCGGTGGTTACCAGAGTGCGTTCCAGATGGATAACGAGGTGTACACTTACGGCAACGGCGGCTTCATGGCTGTTTCGCTGGATGAGTACGGTCGTGGTCTGGACTAAGGCTGCTGCCGTGAGGGGCAGGTTGAGGGTTTAGACTCCCGGCCTGGTCTTCATTAGAAACGCGGATACTCGAGTTTGTCTCGGGTATCCGCGTTTTGTTTTATGAGGGGTGGAGGATTCTTTTAAGCGTGGCTATAATACTCTTTATCCTTCAATATGAGGTTGTATATTCTATGCCTAGTGGGTGAATTTATTTATAAAAATATTGAAGTGCATTATTTTTTATAATGGGAAAATTACTTGACTGCGCAAGAAATTAGGTGTCAGTCAAATATTCCCCATCTCCCTAGAAGACACACCAGGACTGCAATATATAGAATGTTGACTCGTTTTTATTTGAAGTTTATGTAGAATAAACATTCTTGATTTGAGCAATGCGAATTCAACTGGAAAGCCTTTTGGTTAGGTTATAGTCTTGAAGGCATGCATATCGCTCCAATCACTTCCGTACGGGTGATTTTCGCGGTACCCGACTGCTTTCCGGAGCATCTCAATCTCAGATGTCTGAACAGGATTCTTCTATGTCTGCAGGGGAGCGAAAGCACTCCTCTGTTTTTCGCGTTTTAAGGCGCCCACCCACTCTCTTGCTTGCATTGGTGTAGCATACCTTATTGTGGCTTCCGCAGTTCTTCTACCGGTCAGGTTGCGACCGCGGCCCCTGTTTCTCAGAGCGCTAGTGCTACCCCCTACCTGGTAGATGCGGGTGCGGCGGATGTTATCGGTGAGCCCAGTGAAGTCGGCTTCATGGGTTATGACGACTCTTTCCAGAAGGGCAGCGGTGTGCATAATCGTCAGTATGCTTGCGCTTTTCATACGGTGGATCGCGCCTCCGGTAAGCGCAACCTCATTGTTGTCCTGGACTCTCTGACTGGCTGGCAGTCGCTGCGTGATGAACTGGTCAAGAGTATCCGTGCATAGTTTGGCTTCGCATACGATGAGTCGAACATTATGATTACCGTGACTCATACCCACACGCCCCCCCCGGTGGTATTACGCACCAGAGCCTGTACAACATTACGACCCTGGGCTTCCATCAGGAGGTGCTCAATGCTAATGCTGGTGATGTTTCCCCGAATACTTGGTTGAAGCCTGGTCAGGGTCCCACTAATGACCAGTTCAAGAATGTGAAGATTCAGGGTGAGAAGCAGTCTAATGCTGTGCGTTCTCAGCTCAAGAGTGCGGGTACTCCGGTGGGTAAGGGGCTGGATTTGCGTATTTCGTACTTCAATTTCTCGGGTATGAACGTGGATGCCAAGTACACCGGTGGTGGCCATAATGAGCGCACCTGTCAGGGTTTCTTGAGTACTTCGTTTGGTTCTGGTTCCACTGAGGATGGCGGTGGTGGCTGGGATGCCTATAGGGAAGGCTCTGGTTGCCCCTCTATGCTGGTTACTTTGGTGTTCACTCCGAGTGCAGCGCAGACGAGTTGCCAGCAGCCGAAGGGCATTCTCTTCTCTGCAAAAAATGGAACGGTCATTCAGGAAAAGTATCCAGTGCAGATTATGAGCTTCGGCGTCCCAGGTGACGGTTCACTGGAAGGTGTCGGCTAATACTCATAAGGGGTAGTACCGCATCCGCTACTACGGCAATGCCAATAAAAATTCGAAGACTATTACCCTGTTTGAGGGCCAGACTCGAGTCTTCCAGGTGGCGTAGCCCAGCAGCCGCTGTGGTGGACCTATAACTGGATACTCCCTTGCGGGAGGCGGATGTAGCTACGCGCTCGCCTCCCGCATCTGTTGATGCTGCCGAGAATCATCGAGAGGGTTCTGGGTGCTCTTCTGCTTTAACTTACTCCAAGGAGGCAAAAGAAACAGAGCGAGCCGAAGAGGCAGTGGGGGAGCAGTAAATCCCAATAATGTAATTTAAGTGAGGCAAATCATCAGCTTTTGCTCTTAGGTAGGGGCTTAAAAGCAAAGAATCCCCGCTCTGGCGCTAGATTAAGTGGGATTTAACCTGTATAGTCTTATGCGAAGTACTTGAGCTCGGTGCACAAGGATCCACCCCCGGTGGGTTTACGCGGGATATTTCCCGAGGGTACGGGCATGATGAATCAATGGCAGTATGGATACCGTCCTTTGGTGTTGCTTTTTGCTGACGCCTAAATGCCATTTTTAAGCGTGCCCAAAAACTTTTTCACCTCTGAAGGTGGGGAATTTTAGCCCTGAGAACTCGCCGAGATGTCGAGGAACCTATAGAAACCAACCGGATATGCATCCGAGCGTTTCTGATAACCGAGAGCACCCATCCAACGTGATGGGGGCCAGTAAGTTTATACGGGATTTTCTAACGAGGAACCCGATCAAGCAACGGAGAAAACGTGCCTACTATTCAGCAGCTGGTCCGTAAGGGCCGGACTCCCAAGGTCGTTAAGACCAAGGCGCCCGCACTGAAGGGCAACCCCATGAAGCGTGGCGTGTGCACCCGTGTGTACACCACCACCCCGAAGAAGCCGAACTCGGCACTGCGTAAGGTCGCTCGTGTCAAGCTCAACGGCGGCGTCGAGGTTACCGCATACATTCCCGGTGAGGGTCACAACCTGCAGGAGCACTCGATTGTGCTCGTTCGCGGTGGTCGTGTGAAGGACCTCCCCGGTGTTCGCTACAAGATCGTTCGTGGCGCTCTGGATACCCAGGGTGTTAAGGGTCGCGGCCAGGCTCGCTCCCGCTACGGCGCTAAGAAGGAGAAGAAGTAATGCCTCGTAAGGGTCCCGCTCCCAAGCGTCCCCTCGTAAACGATCCTGTTTACGGTTCTGCTCTGGTCACCCAGCTGATCAACAAGGTTCTGCTGGACGGCAAGAAGTCCGTCGCAGAGCGCATCGTCTACGGTGCCCTCGAGGGCGTCGAGAAGAAGACCGGTTCTGACCCGGTCGCAACTCTGAAGAAGGCTATGGACAACATCAAGCCTTCTCTCGAGGTTCGCTCCCGCCGCGTCGGCGGTGCAACCTACCAGGTTCCGGTTGAGGTTCGCCCCGGCCGTTCCACCGCTCTGGCTCTTCGCTGGCTCGTTGGCTTCTCCAAGCAGCGCCGCGAGAAGACCATGACTGAGCGTCTGATGAACGAGATCCTGGATGCATCCAATGGTCTTGGTGCCGCTGTGAAGCGTCGCGAGGACACTCACAAGATGGCCGAGTCCAACAAGGCCTTCGCACACTACCGCTGGTAATTCTCCGTTTAGAGCCTGCCGAGTCAATTCGAGTCGGCAGGCTTTCGGAGTATCTCATTTAGGGAGAATAACGTGGCACTTGACGTGTTCACCGACCTTAACAAGGTCCGCAACATCGGTATTATGGCGCACATCGACGCCGGTAAGACCACCACCACTGAGCGCATTCTGTTCTACACCGGTATTAACCACAAGATCGGTGAGACCCACGACGGCGCTTCCACTATGGACTGGATGGCTCAGGAGCAGGAGCGAGGTATTACCATTACCTCCGCAGCAACCACCTGCTTCTGGAAGGACAACCAGATCAACATTATCGACACCCCCGGTCACGTCGACTTCACCGTTGAGGTTGAGCGCTCCCTGCGCGTCCTCGACGGCGCAGTTGCTGTGTTCGACGGCAAGGAAGGTGTTGAGCCCCAGTCTGAGACCGTTTGGCGCCAGGCTGACAAGTACGATGTCCCCCGTATCTGCTTCGTCAACAAGATGGACAAGATGGGTGCTGACTTCTACTTCACCGTTCAGACCATCATCGATCGCCTGGGCGCACGCCCGCTGGTTATTCAGCTCCCCATCGGTGCTGAGAGCGACTTCCTTGGTGTTGTCGACCTGCTCGAAATGAAGGCATACGTCTGGCCCGGCGACGCCAAGGGCGACGTGACCATGGGCTCCTCCTACGAGGTTCAGGACATTCCTGCTGACCTGGTTGAGAAGGCTGAGCAGTACCGAGCTGAGCTGGTTGAGGCTGTTGCTGAGTCCAGCGAAGAGCTCATGGAGAAGTACCTCGAAGAGGGCGAGCTGACCATCCCCGAGATTAAGTCGGGTATCCGTCAGCTGGTTATCGCCGGCGAGGCATTCCCCGTTCTCTGCGGTTCTGCATTCAAGAACCGCGGTGTTCAGCCCATGCTGGACGCTGTGATCGAGTACCTGCCCTCCCCGCTGGACGTTCCGGACGTTGTCGGCTCCAACCCCTCCAACGAGGAAGAGAAGCTGACCCGTAAGGCATCTGCTGATGAGCCCTTCGCAGCGCTGGCGTTCAAGGTTGCAGCTCACCCGTTCTACGGTCAGCTAACCTATACCCGCGTTTACTCCGGTGTTGCAGCTCAGGGCCAGCAGGTCCTGAACTCCACCAAGGGTAAGAAGGAGCGCATCGGTAAGCTCTTCCAGATGCACTCCAACAAGGAGAACCCTGTTGAAGAGATCACCGCAGGTCACATTTACGCTGCGATTGGTCTGAAGGACACCACTACTGGTGACACCCTGTGCGACCCCGCACACCCGATTGTTCTTGAGTCGATGACCTTCCCCGATCCTGTGATCTTCGTGGCTATTGAGCCCAAGACCAAGGGTGACCAGGAGAAGATGTCCACCGCTATCCAGAAGCTTTCCGCTGAGGACCCCACCTTCACCGTTTCGCTGAACGAAGAAACCGGTCAGACCGAAATTGGTGGTATGGGTGAGCTGCACCTGGACATCATCGTTGACCGTATGAAGCGTGAGTTCAAGGTTGAGGCTAACGTTGGTAAGCCTCAGGTTGCTTACCGCGAGACCATCAAGAAGGCAGTCGAGAAGGTCGACTACACCCACAAGAAGCAGACTGGCGGTTCCGGTCAGTTCGCAAAGGTGCAGGTCTCCTTCGAGCCCCTGCCCCTGGATGGCGAAGAGCTGTATCTGTTCGAGGACAAGGTCACCGGTGGCCGCGTTCCTCGCGAGTACATCCCTTCGGTCGACGCTGGTATCCAGGACGCTATGAAGTTCGGTGTCCTCGCTGGCTACCCGATGGTAGGCGTGAAGGCAACCCTGATCGATGGTGCGTACCACGACGTCGACTCCTCCGAAATGGCGTTCAAGATCGCTGGTTCGATGGTCTTCAAGGAAGGCGCTAAGCGCGCTAACCCGGTCCTGCTCGAGCCGCTGATGGACGTTGAGGTTCGTACCCCCGAGGAGTACATGGGCGACGTTATCGGCGACCTGAACTCCCGCCGTGGCCAGGTTCGTTCTATGGAGGACGCATCCGGCGTTAAGATTATCAAGGCTATTGTGCCCCTGACCGAAATGTTCGGTTACATTGGCGACCTGCGCGGCAAGACCCAGGGTCGTGCAGTGTTCTCGATGGCATTCGATAGCTATGGCGAGGTTCCCAAGAACGTCGCTGACGAGATCATTCAGAAGAGCCGCGGCGAGTAATTTCCGCGTCTTATCCGTGGGCCACGGGCTAAAAACCTGTGGCCCACACCAAAATTTTCAATTAAATCCATTATTGAGAGCATGAACAGTTTCATCTCTGCGGCGTAATCCGCTATTGTAGACGCTAGACCGTTTTATAACGGGATGCGCCGGAGCGAAGATCCGCGTGCATGTTTTCAATCGTTCTAGGAGGAACACTCTTGGCTAAGGCTAAGTTCGAGCGCTCCAAGCCTCACGTTAACGTCGGTACCATTGGTCACGTTGACCACGGTAAGACCACCCTGACCGCAGCAATCTCCAAGGTTCTGGCTGACAAGTACCCGGACCTGAACGAGAAGCGCGACTTCGGTATGATCGACTCCGCTCCCGAGGAGCGCCAGCGCGGTATTACCATTAACATTGCTCACATCGAGTACCAGACCGAGAAGCGCCACTACGCACACGTTGATGCTCCCGGCCACGCTGACTACGTCAAGAACATGATCACCGGTGCGGCTCAGATGGACGGCGCAATCCTCGTGGTTGCAGCTACCGACGGCCCCATGGCACAGACCCGCGAGCACGTTCTGCTCGCTCGCCAGGTTGGCGTCCCCACCCTGCTGGTTGCACTGAACAAGGCAGACATGGTTGACGACGAAGAGCTCCTCGACCTCGTCGAGATGGAGGTCCGTGACCTCCTCTCCTCGCAGGAGTTCGACGGCGACAATGCTCCCGTTGTTCGCGTTTCCGCACTGAAGGCTCTCGAAGGCGATCCCGAGTGGGTTGCTAAGGTCGAGGAACTCATGGACGCAGTCGACACCTACATTCCGGACCCCGTTCGTGAGAAGGACAAGCCCTTCCTCATGCCCATCGAGGACGTCTTCACCATTACCGGTCGTGGCACCGTTGTTACCGGTCGTGCAGAGCGCGGTACCCTGAAGATCAACTCCGAGGTCGAGATTGTCGGTATCCGCCCGATCCAGAAGACCACCGTTACCGGTATCGAGATGTTCCACAAGCAGCTCGACGAAGCATGGGCAGGCGAGAACTGTGGTCTGCTGCTGCGCGGTCTGAAGCGTGACGATGTTGAGCGTGGTCAGGTTGTCGTGGAGCCGGGCTCCATCACCCCCCACACCGAGTTCGAGGCAAACGTCTACATCCTCTCCAAGGATGAGGGTGGCCGTCACAACCCCTTCTACTCCAACTACCGTCCTCAGTTCTACTTCCGTACCACTGACGTGACCGGCGTTATCACCCTCCCCGAGGGCACCGAGATGGTTATGCCCGGTGACAACACCGAGATGACCGTTACCCTGATCCAGGAAATCGCAATGGAAGAGGGCCTCGGCTTCGCTATCCGTGAGGGTGGCCGCACCGTTGGTTCGGGTCGTGTTACCAAGATCATCAAGTAATTGCCGTAAATTTACGACAATTCGCTAAAGATCTGCCGGAGCGGAAACTCTCCATCAGGTAGCGATACTCAAGGACCCCCGCATCTGCGGGGGTCCTTTTGTTATGCCCTTTTGAAGAACTAAGGAGGCCGAAGCGCCGTCTGATTTTTAGCGGTGGAACCCATACACGACAGCGGTTATGGGCTTATAGCGGCCGCTAAAAGCCACTGGGATCCGCTGAGAAACCTCTGAGAGGAGCTAGAGAATAAAACCGAATGCCATGGTAGAAAACGCCAAAGCTAAGGGTTGCGAGAGCCATCTATGCTGTACGGCTGATATTTCTTCTTAAGGACTTACCAAAGGCCTCCTACAGCCCTGGCTCCGACGCCGAGGCTGCAGTTACAAGCCGTACCGAATCTTCTTATTTTCCTCCTACTGCGAAGCCTCACAGGGCCCTACGCGCAAAGAATACTATCCCCCTATAAGTGACACTCAGGAACCATGCAAGCGCTCTTGCCGAGCACAAACGGAGAGGGTGAAGATAGAGGATCTGAGGAGCGAAGAACAAAAGCTTATTTCTTGGTGCGGAGAAAAACTAAAGCTGGTTGCTTGAGAGTAAAGAAAAACGGTTCCCAGCCCGAAGGCTGGGAACCGCAATTCGAATGACTGCCCCCTCGGAAGGGACATAGGTAGTCCTACTACAGAATGCTGCAGTAGCATAGCCTATATCTGCAGCAGGCTAGATATTTTCTTCGTCACGAGGCTGGTAGCCCTGCGGAGAAACCTGGCGTTGCTGCACCTGAGCGTTAGCCACCTGGTTCTGAGGGTAGGTACCTTCAGTCTGGGGCTCCTGGGGGTAGCCAACAACCTGAGCGGGACCTTGCTGGGATGCGACAGCATCCTGCTTATTCTGTCGAGCCAGCAGACGCCAGATAACGCCTGCGATGAGCAGAATAGAGATGATGAACAGGGTGAGCGGGTTCAGACCGGTGAGCAAAATCGCTAGGTCGAGGGTGACCAGGGCGGCCGCAATATAGGTCCAGACTCGGTCGAGCAGCAGAGCGCTCAGAAGAGTCAACGCGATACCGAGTACCAGGACCACGATATCCGGACCGTCAGCAGGAACTGCCCACGTTACCAGGGTGAGGAATACCTGCAGACCCAAAGCCCAGTACAAGGGAGCGTCCGATACCTGCGTATCCAACGGCTTCTTTACAATGAGGTTGCTGAGGACCTTCGCAGCGGTGAACGCCAGGAGCGCCAGAAGAATAACCTCAAGAATCACACTCAGCGGGTTGTAGTCTAAGTAATCAAGGACCAGACGGGCAATGAAAAGGCTGAACGCAACAGTGCCAATAGCTGGCAGACTCTTAGGCTTAGAGACCGATACGAAGGATAGAGCAAACAAACCCCAAAGAAGGGCGTTGAGCTCCACCTGCTCGTAATCGAAAATCAAGCCGAAGAACGTCATGAATCCCAACACGCACAGCGCCGGAATCATCAGCAACGTATTGACCGGAGCGTAGATCGCTTGGGCCAGGGAGCGGCGCGGCGTAAAACGCGGATAGGGCGAACCGAGCGGACCGTGCATCGGCAGCTTAAGCGTCCTATTACCGGCCGGGACAGAGATGTACGGGCGAATAGTAGCCTTTGCACCAGAGACCTCGACCGGGAGCATCACCTTCAGAACGAAAAGGATAATAACGGCAAAGAGCGTGTAGTACCCCAGAAGAGTGACTTCCATGATGCTCTTCTTAGCGTGGAAGAGATTCCACAGGGAGCCAATGCAGAAAATGGTAACGCTGATGGAAGCGCCAATCTGCATGTAAGGCGCCTTGAAGAAGATTGCCACCGCCCAGAGAACAATCAGGAGAGCCGGAGTAGCTACTGAAAGCAGAAGCTGATCAATATCTGCCATAGTGTGGACTGCGCTCAGTACAGCGCCAAGGGTGAAGAAGCTCGCTGCTGCGTACGCCTCGTAGATTCGCTTGGAACGTGCGTAGAGCAGTACGCTACACAGAGCTTGACCAACCAGCAGAACAATGAACAGGAAGTTGACTATAGAATCCTTCACGTTGCCGCTGATGGCGAGCAGAACAACAGACCAGCAGATGGGGAAACGAGCAATAGTGAGTAGCTCGGAACGGACCGAAGAACCTGCAGCAATGAAAAGGCCAAGTGCCACGTAAATGACCGTCAGAACGGCAGGCAAAGCTACTGCAACATATTCTTTCTGCGGACCGAAGAGCAGATAGTGTCGAGAGCCAATCATAGCGATGGCGAGGGCTGTGTAGAGCGCGATACGCACGGCGCTGACCACGGTGGAGCGGACAGAACCAACAATATCCGGAAGTTGCAGGGCCCGACCCAGCAGAAGAGCGCTCAGAGTGCTGACGAAAAGAACGGCTCCAGCGAACAGGGAGAAAATGATCCGGAAGCGGTCATGTACGGCACCGTCAATAATGCTGATGCTATATCCTGCAAACAACGCGAAGACGCCCAAGATGAGGTATGCCGCCATCTCATTGAGTCGGTAGCTCGCATTCTGCGCTGCCCCATTCTGAGAGAACGCAAAGGTCAGTAGCGCGATAGCTGAGCAGACCATAGCAAACATCAGAGGCGATTCAGAAGTTTGCATCTCGGGAATGAGAGCAAGGAAGAGCTGAATCATGCCGATGGCATAACCAATATTGCTGAGCACAGCTCCAGCAGTTCGCATCTCAGGGGCTTTAGCACTGAGCAGGTAGATAACAATAGCAGCGGCAAAGAAGAGATAGAAGGTGCCCTGACTATTGGGGGAGAGATACATGGCAATCACAGGAATGACTGCCGCAAAAATCATGAGCACCAGAGGCTGAACTGCCTTGCGGTAGAGCAAGAAACTCACAATGCACAGGACGCCAATAACCCAGGGAGCGGGGAAGAGCCCCTGCTGGCCTTCTGCATAGGGAAGGAAAGTGCTCCAGCGTGTTACATGTGCCGAGCTGTGAGTCGCATAAGTTGCGTAGAATGCATCCAGGACCGTCAAGAAGGAGAAGAAAACACCGATGCACGCGTCAACGGCAGGTAGCCATGCCTTCTTGCCAGTACGAGGCTGAAGAGCATCCTGAGCCCAGGGAATAGGGGGCATCTGCTGATTCGGAGCGACATAATACTCGTGAGAGTCAACCATCTCACCAATGTTCTGCTGCAAACGCGGGACAAAAGCGTATACGGAAATTATGTTCACAAGCAGAACTGAAACAAAGAAAATACTCGGGAACCATGGGCCGTGATTCAAATCCAGAACGAAGCACAGGACTGAAGCAATGGGGTAGATACGAGCCTGAGCGTAGTTATCCGCTGTACCGTTCAGCCAGGTGAACAGAATGGCGTGCACAGACATAAGCGCAAAAGCAATACCCGCGTCCGTGTAGCTCAGATCGTTAGTGAAGAAGAAAATAGCGATGGCCGTAGCCGGAACGAAAATACGAGAAGAATCAACGAGACCTTCGCGGATGCCCTTCGGCGCAGCGTTCGGCGCAAAGTGCAAAATCAGTCCCAGTACGGTGGCAACAACGGTCAACGAGACGAAATACCAGACAAAAGGCAGGTAGGCGACTTTTGTTGCTGACAGAGAGTCCGAAACGATAAACGAAATCAGCAGGTACGCCATCACGCGGTTGCGCATGAGAGTACAGGCTCCCACAATGGCGGCTGTGCCAACTAGGGAGGTGAGAAACCAGATGTAACGTCCCTCTGTCCAAATCTCAAGGACATAGACGGCGATACCGGTCAGAGGGATAAACGCCAGACCGGTCGCTGCAAAAGAGTAGGAGGCGATACGTAAACGCTCAACGAAACGGTAGGTGAGCAGACCGGCAGAATAGAAGAGGACGGCTCCGAGACCCAATGCGACGACGCGGACAATAGCAGTCTCATCCTTAGAAGAGGTAACCGAGGTGACGAAAAGACCAGCGGCACCTATAAGCAAGAGCGAGCCAATGTACAGAACAATATTGAGGAAGATGTCTTCATTGACTCGGCGTCGTTGTACAGGAGGCTGAGAATATACGCCCGCTACCGTAGAGGGAGTATGCGTACCAAGAGCCGGTTGCTGAACATGCTGAGGGCTCTGGGTTGATGAGTGAGAGCTAGAGGGCGCCTGATGAGGTTGTGTCGGCTGAGACATAGTTTCTCCTTAGGCTGTAGTGATACTTCTACAATACGAGAGCTTTCAGCACTAAAACCTTTATTGCGGGCAATAAAGCGCATGGAACTTACTGAAAATAGATTGAAAGCTCCCTGAGAGCTACATCGGGGGGGGGCACCCCCCCCGGCTGATAGAGATAGTTAAGTGTTCTTAAGCACTTAACTCGTGTTTGTATTGCGCAAGCGCTCTATCTCTGAGAGAATTGACGACGTTGTCAAAGCGTCTACCTGCACTAAAGGTAGGCCCACGTATGACCCGGTCCGAAGGATGACGGGATGAGTCTGTCTAGAAAATAGGCGACACGCCCGAGTTCGGGGGTCGGTACTCAGGCGGGGTGAGGAACCCGGCAAAGCCGGATTCAGTCCGTTCTGAGTGGCGCACGTGATGAATATATCGCGTTCCTTAAGCGCTATAACAAAGGGGCAAAAGCTCCGATACAGGGAATACATCAAGAAAGAGAGTCCGACAGATGGCGGGACAGAAAATCCGCATCCGTCTGAAGTCCTATGACCACGAGGTCATCGATTCTTCGGCACGGAAAATCGTCGAAACGGTAAAGGGCGCAGGCGCAACTGTAGTTGGCCCCGTGCCGCTGCCGACCGAGAAGAACGTTTACTGTGTTATCCGTTCTCCCCACAAGTACAAGGACAGCCGCGAGCACTTCGAGATGCGTACGCACAAGCGTCTGATCGACGTTGTTGATCCGACCCCCAAGGCTGTTGATGCCCTCATGCGTCTCGACCTGCCGGCAGACGTAAACATCGAGATCAAGCTGTAGAGGATCGCATCTAATGACTAATAAATTCGAGCGCCAGGTGAAGGGCCTGTTGGGCACCAAGCTCGGCATGACCCAGGTCTGGGACGAGGACGGCAAGTTTGTGCCCGTCACCGTCGTTAAGGCTGATTCTAACGTTGTTACCCAGATCCGTAACCAGGAAACTGACGGCTACGAAGCTGTTCAGATTGGTTTCGGTGCAATCGACTCTCGCAAGGTTACCAAGCCCCTGGCTGGTCACTTCGAGAAGGCCGGTGTTACCCCCCGTCGCCACATCGTCGAGCTGCGTACCGCAGATGCTTCTGAGTATTCCCTCGGTCAGGAACTGACCGTTGAGCTCTTCGAAGCAGGCCAGAAGGTCGACGTCGTTGGTAAGACCAAGGGTAAGGGCTTCGCAGGTGTTATGAAGCGTCACGGCTTCAAGGGTGTTGGCGCGTCTCACGGTCAGCACAAGAACCACCGTAAGCCCGGTTCCATCGGTGGCGCATCCTACCCCGCACGCGTGTTCAAGGGTATGCGCATGGCTGGCCGTATGGGCGCAGCACGTCACACTACCTTGAACCTGACTATCCAGGGTGTGGACGCAGAGAACAATGTCCTGCTGATCAAGGGCGCGATCCCCGGTCCCAAGGGCGGCGTTGTTCTGGTTCGTACCGCTGTGAAGGGAGCCTAATACATCATGGCTGTTAAGACCCTTAAGGTAGACCTGCCCGCAGAGATTTTCGACGCGCAGGCATCCGTGCCCCTGCTGCACCAGGTTGTCGTTGCACAGCTCGCTGCTGCACGCCAGGGCACCCACAAGACCAAGAACCGCGGCGAGGTTTCCGGTGCAGGCCGTAAGCCCTTCAAGCAGAAGGGTACCGGTAACGCACGTCAGGGCTCCATCCGCGCACCGCACATGACCGGCGGTGGCGTTGTTCACGGTCCGACCCCGCGTAACTACGCACAGCGCACCCCCAAGAAGATGATTGCCGCTGCACTGCGCGGTGCTCTCTCCGATCGCGCTCGTCACGACCGCGTCCACGTTGTCGAGAACTTCATCTCCGGTGAAACCCCCTCGACCAAGGCTGCAAAGGCTGCATTCGCAGCTATCACCGAGCGCAAGAACATCCTTCTTGTGATTGCTCGTGCAGAGGACGTTGTGGCTCTGTCCGCACGTAACCTGGAGAACGTCCACGTTCTGTACGCAGATCAGCTCAACACCTACGATGTGCTGGTTTCAGACGACGTGGTCTTCACCAAGGCAGCATTCGACGCATTCGTTGCTGCAGCTCAGAAGAAGGAGGGCGCTAAGTAATGAGCGTTTCCACCAAGTCTGTATACGACGTGATCCTCGCTCCCGTCGTTTCCGAGAAGAGCTACGGTCAGCTCGACGAAGGTAAGTACACCTTCGAGGTCGCAACCGATTCCAACAAGCTGGAAATCAAGCAGGCCATCGAGAAGATCTTTGACGTCAAGGTTGCTTCCGTCAACACCATCAACCGTCAGGGCAAGCGCAAGCGCACCCGTTTCGGTTGGGGCGCTCGCAAGAACACCAAGCGTGCGATTGTGACCCTCAAGGAAGGCACCATCGACATCTTCGGCGGTCCGCAGGCATAAGTCCCGCGGAGACCACTTTAACGAAGGAAGAAATATCTAAATGGGTATTCGTAAGTACAAGCCGACGACCCCGGGTCGCCGCGGTTCGAGCGTTGCTGATTTCTCCGAGATCACCCGCTCCACCCCGGAAAAGTCCCTGCTTCGTCCGCTTCACAAGACCGGCGGCCGTAACAACACCGGCCGCATCACCACCCGTCACAAGGGTGGCGGCCACAAGCGCCAGTACCGTCTCATCGACTTCCGTCGTCACGACAAGGACGGCGTTAACGCACGCGTTGCACACATCGAGTACGATCCCAACCGTACCGCTCGCATCGCGCTGCTGCACTACTTCGATGGTTCCAAGCGCTACATCATCGCTCCGAACAAGCTCGCTCAGGGCGACATCGTCGAGTCCGGCCCCGCAGCTGACATCAAGCCCGGTAACAACCTGCCCCTGCGCAACATCCCCGTTGGTACCGTGATTCACTGTGTCGAGCTCCGTCCCGGTGGCGGCGCAAAGCTGGCTCGTTCCGCAGGTGCTTCTGTACAGCTGGTTGCTAAGGAAGGCAAGTACGGTCAGCTCCGTCTGCCCTCCGGCGAAATCCGCAACGTGGATGTTCGTTGCCGCGCAACCGTTGGTGAAGTTGGCAACGCTGAGCAGTCCAACATCAACTGGGGTAAGGCAGGCCGTAACCGCTGGAAGGGCATCCGCCCGACCGTCCGTGGTGTGGTCATGAACCCGGTTGACCACCCGCACGGTGGTGGTGAGGGTAAGACCTCCGGTGGTCGTCACCCCGTTAACCCCAACGGTAAGCCCGAGGGTCGTACCCGCCGTCCCAACAAGGAAAGCGACAAGCTCATCGTTCGTCGCCGTCGTACTGGCAAGAAGCGCTAAGGAGCCTGAAACATGCCTCGTAGTTTGAAGAAGGGCCCTTTCGTTGATCAGCACCTCTACCTGAAGGTTGCAGCTCAGAACGAGAAGGGCACCAAGAACGTAATCAAGACTTGGTCGCGTCGCTCGATGATTATCCCCGACATGCTCGGTCACACCATCGCAGTGTACGACGGTCGCAAGCACGTGCCGGTGTTCATCACCGAGTCGATGGTTGGTCACAAGCTCGGTGAGTTTGCTCCGACCCGCACTTTCCGCAGCCACGTGAAGGACGACCGTAAGGGCAAGCGTCGCTAATCGGTTCACACCGATAAGCTAACGTTTCCCTTTCGGCAATAGACGAAAGAGAGATAGGCAATGGAAGCCAAGGCATCAGCGCGTTTCGTTCGCGTTACGCCTATGAAGGCCCGCCGTGTCGTCAACCTGATCCGTGGTAAGCAGGCGGAAGAGGCTCTGGCGATTCTGAAGTTCGCCCCCCAGGCAGCTTCGGAGCCGGTATACAAGATCGTTGCTTCGGCAGTAGCTAACGCTCGTCAGAAGGCAACCCAGCAGGGTCTGCCCTTCCGCGAGGAAGAGCTGTTCATCAGCGAAGCATTCGTGAACGAGGGCCCGACCATGAAGCGCATTCAGCCCCGCGCTCAGGGTCGCGCATACCGAATCAACAAGCGCACCAGCCACATCACCGTGGTAGTTGCTACCCCGGAGAAGGAGGAGGGCCGCTAAATGGGTCAGAAAATTCACCCGAACGGTTTCCGACTGGGCATCACCACTGACCACGTCTCCAAGTGGTTCGCTGATTCCAATAAGCCCGGCGAGCGTTACGCTGACTTCGTCCGCGAGGACGTAAAGATCCGCGAGCTGCTGGCAAAGAACCTGGATCGCGCAGGCGTTGCAAAGGTCGAGATTGAGCGCACCCGTGACCGCGTGCGTGTGGACATCCACACCGCTCGTCCCGGTATCGTGATTGGCCGACGTGGCGCAGAAGCAGACCGCATCCGCGGCGAGCTCGAGAAGCTCACCAACAAGCAGATTCAGCTGAACATCCTCGAGGTTGCTAACCCCGACCTCTCCGCTCAGCTGGTTGCACAGAGCATCGCAGAGCAGCTCGCATCGCGTGTTGCATTCCGCCGTGCCATGAAGAAGGCAATCCAGTCCGCACAGCGTGCAGGTGCAAAGGGTATCCGTATCCAGTGCTCCGGCCGTCTGGGTGGCGCTGAAATGTCCCGTTCCGAGTTCTACCGCGAAGGCCGTGTGCCCCTGCACACCCTGCGTGCGAACATCGACTACGGCTTCTTCGAGGCTAAGACCACCTTCGGTCGCATCGGCGTGAAGGTCTGGATCTACAAGGGCGACCTGACCGACAAGGAGCTGGCAGCTCAGCAGGCAGCAAACAACCGCCGTGGCAACCGCCGCGATGGTGACCGCCGCCGCCAGGGCAACCGTGGTCCTCGTCGCGAGCGCCGCAACGAGAACGCTTCGGCAAAGGTCGAGGCCAAGACTGCAGAGAACGGTGAGGCATAAATGCTTATTCCCCGTCGAGTAAAGTACCGCAAGCAGCACCACCCCAAGCGTAATGGTCTCGCAAAGGGCGGCACCGAGGTTAGCTTCGGTGAGTGGGGCATTCAGGCCCTGTCGCCCGCATACGTGACCAACCGCCAGATTGAGGCTGCACGTATTGCAATGACCCGTCACATTAAGCGTGGCGGTAAGGTCTGGATCAACATTTATCCCGACCGTCCGCTGACCAAGAAGCCCGCTGAAACCCGTATGGGTTCCGGTAAGGGTTCGCCCGAGTGGTGGGTCGCAAATGTCAAGCCGGGTCGAGTCATGTTTGAACTCTCCGGTGTGTCCGAAGAAGTGGCTCGCGAGGCAATGCGCCTTGCAATCCACAAGCTCCCGATGAAGGCACGTGTTGTGCGTCGCCGCGAAGGTGGTGAATAAGCGAGATGGCAGTAGGATCCAAGGACCTGAGCATCGATAAGCTCGCAGAGCTCTCCAACGAAGAGCTGGCTGCAAAGCTGAGCGAAGCGAAGAAGGAACTCTTCAACATCCGCTTCCAGGAAGTCACCGGTCAGGCTAACGCAGGTCGTCGCCGCACTATCAAGCGCGACATCGCACGTATCTACACCGTGCTGCGTGAGCGCGAGCTCGGTATTCGTCCCGCAACTGAAGGTGAGTCCAAGTGAGTGAAGTAAAGAACGAAGAGCGCGGCTACCGCAAGACCCGCCGCGGCTACGTTGTCTCCGACAAGATGGACAAGACCGTTGTCGTCGAGGTCGAGGATCACGTGAAGCACGCACTGTACGGTAAGGTCGTTCGCCGTAGCTCCAAGATCAAGGCACACGATGAGCAGAACGCTGCTGGCATCGGTGACCTCGTTCTGATTGCAGAGACCCGTCCGCTGTCCGCTTCCAAGCGCTGGCGTATCGTGGAGATCATCGAGAAGGCTAAGTAAGCCCTTTTCATGATTCTCTGTTAGAGCAGTAAAAGAACCCCTCTCCTACCTAGGTAGGAGAGGGGTTCTTTTCGTAACCTTCGTGCGAGAAGAACTGTGGTGGGGCGCGCCCTATGGCATGGGCTAATAACAGACGCTAAGACAATGTTTGTCATAAATGTCTTGATACGTCATACGAGAGAGCAATATTTTTCTCTTGTTTTGATGGTGCAATCCATGCGTAGACGCTGCTAGAGAAGAAAGCGCATGTGGAGACGGAATTGTGATGAAAAAATGAAGAATAATGCGGGAGTAAGGTGTCTAGGAACTATGACACCTGATGAAAAGCACTTGAAATAACCTAACTAGGCACTTAATATCAACTTTATAGTTGCTTAGCATAACCTTGCCCAATAATCAGTGGGGTGGCTTTGCATCTTCCAGAGGTTGCACGACCTTTGGAGAAGTACCACTACATATTATCGAGGATCAGCATGATTTCTTCGCCCAAGCCCTCACGTAAGCTGCTCGCCATTGCAGGCGCACTTTCCGTTGTTGCAGGCTCTTTCGCTACCGTTCCCGCTACCTTTGCGGCAAACGTTTCCGCATCCGTTCCCGGCGGAAACTCCCAGACCTCTACTGAGGAATGCCGTCACATTGCAGTGAGCGCTACCCAGTACCAGGGTCTGCCCGGCCAGTACCAGCTGGCATACTCGGCAGCAACCTCCTCCCTCTACACTTCATTCTCTTCCGGACGCCCGCCGATTCTGACTGGTGGCGTCGGCACCTGGAACGTTGCATCCACCCCGAGCCTTTCTACTGTCTACCAGTTCCCGACCGCGGACTTTATTGGACGTGGTGCTACTGCACCGACCGGTAAGCAGATCGAATCTCCCTACGGTATTGCCTACGACGAAGCAACCGGATACGTATGGGTGACCCAGACCCGTGTCAACAAGGTATCTATCTTCGATCCCGCGACCAATAAGATTATTTGGAGTAGCGCAGAAGGCGACGTCAATCACCCGCGTGAGGTACGCATCGACCCCTCTAGTGGCAAGGTCTTTGTATCTGGCTCTGGCGGCATTAGCGTCTTCGATACTACCTCGCACACCCTGGTCAAGAAGATTGAGTTCACCGACGCCAAGGGAGAATCGGACATCGCAATGAACATGCACGTGGACTCCGCCGATGGCAAGCTCTACGTGCCCTCCCTGAGCGCCGGCACCGTGAAGGTGATTGACACCAAGAGCTACGAGGTCGAGAAGACCATTCAGCTGCACAAGGAAAATGCTGAAGCTGCTCTGAACGCATCGGACGTCACTGTAGACAAGTCCCTGAAGGAAATTTACGTCAGCTCCCAGGGTGACCGTAAGGGCACTAACTCCGGTATCACCACCTACGACCTGGAAACCGGTGCCTACAAGAAGACCATTCCTTTCGGTACCCAGGCCCTCGCCCTCGCCTCCGATGAAGCCCGTGACCTGCTGTACGTGACCGATTACGGTACCGGCAATGTCGGTGTTATTGATGCACGAACTGGTACCGTTGTTTCTCAGGTGTCTACCGGCGCAACTAGCGGTGCAAATGATGTTCTGGTCACCGCAGATGGCAGCGCATACGCTGTAGCCCGCAGCATCGAAGGCACTTCCGCTATAGAAACCGACTACACCATCGATAAGACCACCGGCGAATATCGCACCTCTAGCACGGAGCCCAAGGGCAAGGACAACGCAGATTCCCCGATCGTTCCCGGCGTTATGGTGAAGATCAACACCACCGTTGAAACTACCGCGAAGCCTACCGCGCAGACTTCTTCTGAAGAACTGGTGAAGACCTACGCCGACGGCGCTAAGCTCTACGCTGTGAAGGACTGGACCACCGGTGAAACTCTGAAGCTGCGTGGTGAAGGTTTCAAGATTCAGGACGGTTCAAAGGGCTCCGTACTTGCAGTCAAGCTCAACAAGGGCCGCATCTCTGCCAAGGAAGAGCCGAAGTTCAACGGCGTTGACGGCAACAGTGCGGGTGTCTGGGCGTACATTCAGGCAGATGAGAATGGTAACTTCACTGCTGAACTGCCGTACCCGACCACTGAGAACTCCAACCTGACGGAAAACCTGAAGAACGGCGATAAGGTATCGGTCTTCCTGCTCTCCGGCTCCATGGTTGAAGGTGATACCGCACGTGGTGGTGAAGCGCTCTCCGCAACTGTTGCAGAGAAGAAGGCAGACACCACTGAGACCTGCGCACCGGCAGAAACCACCCAGGTCGCCGCTGCTCCTTCTGGCGTGACTACCACTTATCCCGTCGGTACTAAGCTGAGTCTGCCTGATAGCAACAAGCCCACCCCGGCTCCGAGTGAGTCTGCTAAGCCTGAGCCGACTACTCCGGCTCCGAGCGAGTCTGCTAAGCCCGAGCCGACTACTCCGGCTCCGAGCGAGTCTGCTAAGCCCGAACCGAGTACCCCGGCACCCTCCGAAAGTGCAGAATCCAACGAGATTGTGCACGAGTACAAGGATGGCGCAAAGGTCTACTTCCCCAAGACCTGGGACGGCCAGAAGCTGACCTTCCGCGGTGAAGGCTTCAAGACTCGGGATGGCAAGGGCTCCATTATCGCTGTCAAGCTGAACAAGGGCGCTATCTCTGCAAAGGAAGAGCCTAAGCTTGAAGGTGTTGAAGGCAATAGCGCAGGCATCTGGGCTTATATCAAGGCGGATGAAAACGGTAACTTCACCGCAACCATCGACCGCCCCACTGTAGCGAACTCTAACCTGTCTGAAGAGCTGAAGACCGGCGATAGCGTTGCTATCTATCTGCTTTCCGGTTCCCTGGCAGAGAACGATAACGCACGTGGCGGCGTTGCTGTAGAGTACACCTTCAGCACCGAAAATAAGGTACCTGCACCTGAGGCATCGGAGCCGAAGGCATCCGAGTCGGCCAACGCACCTGTAACCAACCCCTCTGATGCTCCGTCTGCACCTGCAGATGCCAAGGAACAGGCAAAGGAGCAGCCTGCTAATGATCAGTCCAAGGCTCCCGCGGATTCTTTGAAGTCCGAGGCGCAGAAGAAGGACAGCACCGCCCCGAAGACCTCCGGCTCTTTGTCGCAGAATGTTACCTCTTCCAGCAACGGCTCCACCTCTTCGAACCCCTCGAAATCTTCACTGGCTAACACCGGTGCTTCGGGCGTCGTCGTTGCAGCTGGAGTTGGCGTTCTTGCCCTGATCGTTGGCGCAACTGTGCTTGTAGCACGTCGTCGCAAGGCATAGTCCGTACCCCACGGTAGCCCACGATACTACCGCTCTGTAGTAACTAAAGAGGTAGGGCGGGATCTGCAGGATATTTAAGAACCCGATTTATCCTCTGAAACGGCCGGTAGACATTGAAAGGGGCGGTACCCATCAAAGCGATGGGTACCGCCCCTTTCAGCTTGTTCATATGTCTGTTATAGAGGTGGAAGGCCTAGACCAGAGTCAGAAGT
>NZ_JAPWAL010000013.1:0-53556 GCF_041432905.1 Rothia sp. 27098_8_161
CAGGTTAATACCAACCAGCACATCAAAGGTACCCAGGCGCAGCTCACGCAGAAGCTCCACACGGCGCAACGTATCAACGTCAGAATGCAGATACTGCACCTTCACGCCGTGCTGCAGTAGGTACTCCGTCAAATCCTCTGCCATGCGCTTGGTGAGGGTCGTAACCAGCACACGCTCATCACGTTCAACGCGCACGCGAATCTCCTCAAGCAAATCATCAATCTGCCCCTTGGTCGGCTTAACCACAATCTCCGGGTCAATCAGGCCCGTCGGCCGAATAATCTGCTCCACATAACCATCAGCCTGCGACAGCTCATACTTGCCGGGGGTTGCCGAAAGGTAAATCGTCTGACCGATGCGCTCCAGGAACTCCTCCCATTTCAGCGGGCGGTTATCCATCGCCGACGGCAGACGGAAACCGTGCTCCACCAGCGTGCGCTTACGGGACATATCACCCTCATACATGGCACCGATCTGCGGGACCGTCACGTGCGATTCGTCAATAATTAGTAGGAAATCATCCGGGAAATAATCCAACAGACAGTTCGGGGCGCTGCCGGGGGCACGACCGTCAATATGGCGCGAGTAGTTCTCAATGCCATTGCAGAAGCCCATCTGCTCCATCATTTCCAGGTCGTAGGTGGTGCGCATGCGCAGACGCTGCGCCTCCAGCAGCTTGCCCTGGGATTCGAGGGTCTGCAGGCGCTCGCGCAGCTCATCCTCAATGGAGGTAATAGCCTTCGCCATACGCTCAGCACCGGCGACGTAGTGGCTTGCGGGGAAGACATACATTTCTTCTTCCTCGCGAATTACCTCGCCGGTCAGCGGGTGCAGGGTGTAAATCGCCTCAATCTCATCACCGAAGAACTCAATGCGGATTGCGTTCTCCTCGTACATGGGGATGATTTCGACGGTATCGCCGCGCACACGGAACGTGCCGCGGTGAAAGTCCATGTCGTTACGCGCGTACTGCATCGCCACGAACTGACGCAGCAGCTCATCGCGGTCAATCTCCTCACCGCGACGCAGAGTCACCATCTGCTCAATGTACTCCTCGGGCGTACCCAGACCATAAATGCAGGACACGGTCGCAACCACCACCACGTCACGGCGAGTCAGCAGGGAATTCGTCGCCGAGTGGCGCAGACGCTCCACCTCCTCATTGATGGAGGAGTCCTTCTCAATGAACGTATCGGTCTGCGGCACGTACGCCTCAGGCTGGTAGTAGTCGTAGTACGAGACGAAATACTCCACCGCATTATTTGGCAGCAGCTCGCGCAGCTCATTCGCCAGCTGCGCCGCCAGAGTTTTATTCTGTACGAGCACCAGAGTCGGACGCTGCACTGCCTCAATCAGCCAGGCTGCGGTCGCGGACTTACCGGTACCGGTAGCGCCCATCAGCACAATGTCCTTCTCACCGTTCTGCACACGCTCGGTGAGCTCGGCGATAGCCTTCGGCTGATCACCGGCAGGCTGGAAGGGGCTGACTACTTCAAAGGGGGCAACAACACGGTTAATTTCAGGTGCGTAACTCATGTATCCATCCTAGGGGAAAGCCGCCCGATGTGCCCTCGGATTGGTCGCCCTTTTCTACTGGCGCAATAGTCCAGACACGACAGGTAACAAGCCATCACCATGAAAGTGCCCAAGTTCATAAAAGAGGTAGCGCAAAAGATAAGGGGTATTCGACTAGTTCATATGCGCTACCGGGCAGGAACCGAGCGGAAGCATTCTCCCGCACGATAACGGTGCTTTTAGGAACAGCGCTCACAGCATGATTCCGGGCGGTATTTTATTGGTTTGCAGCGGTGGGGGTGCCACAGCGTTAGTGCACCTCCACAGTCGCTCCGGCGAGGCTCATCAGCGCCCGGTTCGTCAGTGGAAGGTACCCATTCAGGGCGCTCAAAATCAGCTGCATGGTGCGCTCTTCATCCTCCACGCTCAGTCCGCGCGGAATACCCACACCCGGCACGCAGATGCGCTGCTTATACAGATCAATCACAGCGCACACGGTGCGGTTCGGCACACCCAATACCGGCAGCATGCCGCGGTGATTGACGGTGCGCAGGCCCTTACCGACCACAGCGGCAGTGCGAATATCCGGACGAGCGCTGCCCTCAAACCGGGAGGCGCCTGCACCGTTCGCAAAAGCGGCAGGGGCGGGAATACTATTCGGCGCCGCACTCTTCTCGTTCAGCACAGACAGCAGCGGCTCCCCCACGGCAGCGGTGACCGCCACGTAGCGTACCTGCCGGTCCATGGCGTTCAGGAAGTCCAGTTCCGCGTATTCCTCCACGCGGTAGTTCTCAACCAGACCGGCTTCACCCGACCCAGTTTCTTCCACGGTTCGGGTGATGACTTCTTCATCGTAGAAGCTTGCTACGCACACCTGCGGGGTACCTCGCTCAATGCGGGCGCGGCACCGATAGTCGTCATCGAGCAGCCAGAGGGACAGTTCGTAGCCGTCGGGTACATCGCGCACACCGGTCGCAAGCAGAACTTCGCTGCCGTTCAGGGGGAATGGCTCCCAGCCTGCCGGTTCAAAAGCATTGAGCGCACCGTCCAGGGCGGGATTGCAGGACCCGAGGCTCGGCGCTTGCTCAGCCGGGGTGAATGCCTCGGTGGAGGGCATAGCGATGGTGAGCCCGCGCATCCTGCCGGCAAGGCATAGTTCAATCGCCATGAGCAGGTGGCCCGCACCTTCACGGCTCAGTGCGGGGCTCTGAACCAGGTGCGCCACACCGGAGTTATCCAGGCTAAGGTGTTCGCCAACTCCGCGAGCGGCGTTAGAGTAGCGGTTGTGCAGGCGCACCAGCTCGTCAATGGGCAGGGCACGGCCCACGATGCCGAACGCCTGGGCGATAGCCTGAACATGTTCAGGGAAGACGCGGCAGAGCCTGCCAAGCTGGCGGGCAAATTCTGCCGGACGCTGCGTGAGCACACCCAACAGGGTGCCGAGGTTCTGCTGGTGGTAGGCGTTGAGCAGCTGGGCGACGGTGGCGGGTTCAAGCTGCTCGACGGTGCCCCTCGTGGGGAGGCGCGCGCCCTGACGGTTGAGGGTTGCGGTGCCGCCGCGGCTACCCGCGGACTGCTCTGATGAGTTTTTGCCTGCTTGTTCTCGGTAGGTTCCCGACTGCGTCACGTTTTCACGACCTCAGATATTGGATAAGCCTTTTGGCACTCCTTCTACCCTAGCAACAAAAACAGGCAAATACTAGGGTTAGAGTAACCATTAACTAAGGTTGAGCTATCTTTTAGATTTTGAGAGCTTTCCGCAAACGCTTTAGCCCGGAAATCTAGGAGGAAATCTGGGAACGGAAATCTAGGGGCCAGTAACCTAGACCGGCAAATCCACCCACTGCGTATCGCCCCAGGTCACGCTAGCCGCGCCGGAACTCAAGCTCACCACCAGTTCCTCGGCACGCGCCAGCTCCTCCGGGCGGTCAAACACGCCCAGGGAAATCATGGCGCCCTCCGCGCTGTACTCGGTACCCAGCACATTCAGACCGGCGGCACGGATCTCGTTCTCCAGGCGGCCAGCATCCGCATGCGAACTGGGCACCTTACCCACGCGCAGACGCTCACGCGAATCGAATAATGCGCCATCCAGGGTCTGCACCACAGAATCAGTGTAGGCACGCACCAGACCACCGGCACCGAGCTTAATGCCACCGAAATAGCGCACGACCACCGCAACCACATCCGACAGGTCGGTAGTGCCATCCTCGCGGGTCTGACGCGCCAGTAGCGCCTGCATCATCGGCACACCGGCGGTACCGGCGGGCTCACCGTCATCGGAAGAACGCTGAATATCGCGGTCAGCACCAATAATAAACGCCGAACACACGTGGCGGGCGTCGTGGTAGGTCTTCCGCACTGACTCAATGTAGGCGCGCGCCTCCTCAACGGTGCTCACCCGCTTGATGTGACCAATAAATTCGCTACGCTTAATTTCGAGGAGGCTCTCATAGGGCTCATCGCCGCGCGGCACAAGGTATCGGTTGGCGCGAGTTTCTTCCTGCATGTGTCCTCCTCTGATCAGTACCTATCTATTGTGGCACAGCCCGTCAGGAGCACCGTCTCATGCCCCAGCCTTCTTTCCCCGCATCCGTTGCCCTGCGCCGTTACGCCCTCACCGGCGGTATCGGCAGCGGCAAAAGCACCATCGCTTCCCTTTTCGTTGAGCAGGGCGCATTCCTGGTAGATGCGGACGCCATCTCCCGCTCCCTCATGGAGCCCGGCGAGGCGGTGCTCGCCCGCACGGTCGCAGAGTTCGGTGAACATCTGCTCGATGAGGACAGCCGCCTCAACCGCCCCGCCCTGGCGCGTATCGTGTTCAATGATGAGCAGGCGCGCCTGCGTCTGAACGCAATTGTGCATCCCGCTATTCGTGAGCGTGCCACACAGCTGGTGGAGCAGGCGCAGTCCGAACCCGGTTTTAGTGGCGTGGTACTTGAGGACATTCCCCTGCTTGTGGAGACCGGCGACCCGTCCGCCTTTGAGGGTGTGGTCGTGGTGCGCACTCCCCTAGCGACTCGCCTGCAACGCCTCGTATCTTCGCGCGGTATGAGTGAGGAGGATGCGCGCGCCCGCATCGCCGCACAGGCAACCGACGAGCAGCGTGAGGCGGTTGCAACCTGGATTATTGATAATGGCGGCTCGCTGGAGGAGACCGCCAAGCAGGTGCACGCCGTGTGGGCGCAAATGATTGCCGCCTAAAAGCCACCTAAAAATCTTCCCCGGCAACACCGGGCACACGCCCTCCGGCTCCCAACGCGCCCAGCTCCAAAACCCCAATAACGCAAAGAACCCCCTCACCTCCCAAACGGGAGATGAGGGGGTTCCTCTGCTCTAGGCACCCTACGCCGGGGTTACCTATCGGCTATTACGCCTGATGAGTGCTCATCTGAGCGGCAGATTAGTTGCCAGTCAGCTTCTTGCGGAGCTCAGCCAGTGCCTCATCCGATGCGAGGGTACCTGCGGAAGCGGGCTCCTCGGAGGAGTAAGAGGTCGGTGCGGGCTCAGCTGCTGCGGGAGCTGCTGCTGCAGCCTCTGCGTCAGCCTCGAGAGCCTTAGCAACCTGAACCTTGTGAGCCTCAAAGCGAGCCTGTGCCTCTGCGTACTGTGCTTCCCAAGCCTCGCGCTGTGCGTCGAAGCCTTCCAGCCACTCGTTAGCCTCGGGGTCGAAGCCCTCGGGGTACTTGTAGTTGCCAGCCTCGTCGTACTCTGCAGCCATGCCGTACAGAGCGGGGTCAAACTCGGTAGCGTTGGGGTCAACGCCCTCGTTTGCCTGCTTGAGGGACAGGGAGATGCGGCGGCGGTCCATGTCAATGTCGATGATCTTAACGAAGACCTCTTCACCAACGGAGACGACCTGCTCAGCCAGGTCAACGTGGCGGGTTGCCAGCTCGGAGATGTGGACGAGGCCCTCGATGCCGTCCTCAACGCGCACGAATGCACCGAAGGGAACGAGCTTGGTGACCTTGCCGGGCACAATCTGACCCAGAGCGTGGGTGCGAGCAAATGCCTGCCACGGATCTTCCTGGGTTGCCTTGAGGGACAGGGACACGCGCTCGCGGTCCAGGTCCACCTCGAGAACCTCGACGGTAACGGGCTGGCCAACCTCGACAACCTCGGACGGGTGGTCGATGTGCTTCCAGGACAGCTCGGAAACGTGAACCAGACCGTCCACGCCACCCAGGTCCACGAATGCACCGAAGTTGACGATGGAGGAGACAACGCCCTCGCGGACCTGACCCTTCTCCAGCTCGTTGAGGAAGGAGGAGCGAACAGCGGACTGAGTCTCTTCCAGGTATGCACGGCGGGACAGAACAACGTTGTTGCGGTTCTTGTCCAGCTCGATGATCTTAGCTTCGATCTGCTGACCGATGTAAGGTGCGAGGTCGCGGACGCGGCGCATCTCAACGAGGGATGCGGGCAGGAAGCCACGCAGACCGATGTCGAGGATAAGGCCACCCTTGACAACCTCGATAACGGTACCGGTAACGACGCCGTCGTTTTCCTTGACCTTCTCGATGTCGCCCCATGCACGCTCGTACTGTGCGCGCTTCTTGGAGAGGATCAGGCGACCTTCCTTGTCCTCCTTGGTGAGGACGAGTGCCTCAACCTCGGAGCCGAGCTCGACAACCTCAGAGGGGTCGATGTCGTGCTTGATGGACAGCTCGCGGGAGGGGATGACGCCTTCGGTCTTGTAACCGATGTCGAGCAGAACCTCATCGTGGTCGATCTTAACGACCTGGCCGGAGACGAGATCGCCGTCGTTGAAGACCTTAATGGTCTTCTCGACAGCCTCGAGGAATGCCTGCTCGTCGCCGATGTCGTTGATTGCGACCTGAGGGATGTTGGTGCTCATGTAGTGAGGGCTCCAATTGGGTTTCTAATAGGTCGACGCTGCCGGTTCGCCGTTCAACACCCCCGGGTGGAGGCGTCGACCGGCTCACTTTTTCACCCCGGCGCGCACGGCATAGGGCCGCTAACGCCTTTGAACGAGGTGAGGAAACGTCGAGCTGACGGATACTTACATGTGTACCACCCCACCGGAAGCAGATGCTCTAGGCAGGGTGTGCGAGCGGTCTATGCCCGTTTTCTCCCCGTTTTCTTAAGGAGAAAAAGAGCATAGAAAACCCGTACGTTGGTACACGCGATTAATAGTGTACGGGAATCCCGGGCGTGTCGTCAATGGTTACGCGCCCGGGATTCCCGTACTTATTTGCGGTTTTAGAGTTGCAGTTTGCGGAGGGGGTGATGAGGGGACAACGTTCGTCCTCGTTCCTCTCAACCTGGGAAGGGTGGGGGTGCCCCTGTAGGAACGAGGACGAATACCGCTTTCCGTGCGGAGCAAAGCTGAGCACCGCCTTTCCAAGTGGCCCCCAGAATGAGCACTATTTTCCAAGCGGGAACTGAGGAGCTGAGCCTAGTGGCCCGCCTCCTGCCAGGACTTACCCCAGCCGACCTGCACATCCAGAGGAACACGCAGGGAGGCGGCACCGCTCATCTCCTCGACGAGCACGCGTTCGGCGGCTTCACGCTCACCGGTGGCGACCTCAAGGATGATTTCGTCGTGCACCTGCAGCAGCATGCGGGTCTTGAGGCCCTCTTCGCGCAGGCGGCGGTGAATGTTGATCATGGCGATCTTAATGATGTCCGCGGCGGTGCCCTGAATCGGGGCGTTGAGGGCGGCGCGTTCGGCGGCTTCACGGCGTACGCGGTTGGGCGAGTCCAGGTCGGGCAGCACGCGGCGGCGGCCGAAAATGGTTTCGGTGTAGCCGTCCTGGTGTGCCTGCTTGAGCACACCGCGCAGGAATCGTCCCACGCGTCCGAAGCGCTTGAAGTAGTTGGTGCGCAGTTCGCCTGCCTCGTCGGAGCTGATGTTCAGCTGCTTGGCGAGGCCGAATCGGGACAGACCGTATGCCAGGCCGTAGGACATTGCCTTCACCTTGGAACGCTGCTCGGGGGTGACTTCTTCGGGTACTACACCGAAGACTTCGGAGCCGACGTAACGGTGCAGGTCCTCCCCCGCTTCGTAGGCTGCGATGAGCTTCTCGTCGGCGGCGAGGTGCACCATGATGCGCATTTCAATCTGCGAGTAGTCGGCGGTGAGCAGGCCCTCGTACTCCACACCATCAATGGGTGCGGGCGCGACGATGAAGGCACCACGGATGCGGCGGCCTTCTTCGGTGCGGATCGGGATGTTCTGCAGGTTCGGTGCGGTTGAGGAGAGTCGACCGGTGGAGGCGGCACCCTGCTGGAAGGTGGTGTGCACGCGTCCGTCGTCAGCGGCTGCTTTCTGCAGGCCTTCGACGGTCTGGACGAGCTTGATGTTGTCGCGGTAGGCGGCGAGCGCACCGAGGAATGCGGCACCGTCGGACTCAGGGGAGATTTTGGTGAGCAGTTCGGTGACGGATTCGGCGTCGGTGGAGTAGCCGGACTTGATTTTGCGGGTGTGCGGCAGGGCGAGCTTGTCGAAGAGCACGGTCTGCAGCTGTTTGACGGAGGCGAGGTTGAGGGGTTCTTCACCGTCGTCGGTTTGGACGGTGTCGCCGATGATGGCGCGTGCGGCGTCCTGTGACTGGGCGGCACGTGCCGAGAAGGTGTCGTGCAGTTCGGTCAGGAGTGCGTCAGAGACGGCGATGCCTGCCTGTTCCATGTCTGCGAGGACGTAGAGCAACGGCAGTTCGATTTCTTCGTAGACTTTCAGCTGGCCGTGCTCTTCCATTTCGAAGTGCAGCAGGCGCGCGAGTTCGTGGATGATGCGGCTGATTTGCGTGAAGTAGCGTAGGTTTTCGACGGGTTCGGCTTCGCCAGGCAGGCTGAAGAGGGAGGGTGCTGCCTCTTCTTCTTCGGGCTGGAAGACGAGCTGCGCGTAGGGGCCCTTGGGGATCCAGAGGTAGCGTTCGGCGAGGTCTTCCATGCGTTCGGAGAAGAGCTTACGGGTTGCGGTGGGGATGAAGCCGCACATGTAGGAGGACAGTGCGGGGTCTTCGACGGCGCCGGCGAGTTCGTAGCCGTAGGCGCGCAGGAGTTTGCGCTGGTTTTTGAGGTCCATGACGATTTTGCGGGCTGCTTCGTCGGAGAGCCAGGCGGCGAGGGCGGCGTCGAGTTCCGGGTCGATGGTGCGGGTGTCAATCCAGAGGCTGATGCTCTTGCTGGTGAGGAGCATGCCGAGCAGTTCGGGGTTTTCTTCGGCGGCGCGGATCTTGGTTTTGGTGACCTTGACGGCGGGTGCATCGCCGATGGCAGGGCGCGCTACGGGCAGGTTGGTGACCGGGTAGAGGGTCACGGCACCTTCGAGGCGTTCGGGTACGGCAATGGGCGCGTCCTGTTCGTCACTACCGTAGTTTTCTTCGGCTGCGGCGGCGCAGAAGGCGCGGAATGCCGCTGCGTCTGCGTTTTTGGTGGGTGCGCTGGTAGCAATGGGTGCGTAGACGGGGCCTGTGGGTGCCTTCTTGGTAGCACCCTCCTCCCCTGCTTCTGCGGCTGAACTTGTGGAGCCTGCGGCGCACACGATGGGGCCGAGGGTGTCGGCTGCACGCTTGCGGATGGTGCGGAACTCTACTTCGTCGAAGAAGGTGTTGAGTGCATCCAGGTCGGGGGTGAATGCGGCGTCTTCGAGAGTGACGTTCAGGTCAAGGTCCTTGACAAGCTGGTTGAGACGGCGGTTGCGCACCACGTTGTCGATGTTTTCGCGTAGCGCCTCTCCCTTTTTGCCGCCAATTTTGTCGCTGTTTTCAATGATGGCATCGAGGGAACCGTATTCGCTGAGCCACTTGGCGGCGAAGCCGGGGCCCACGCCGGGCACGCCGGGCAGGTTGTCCGCCTGTTCGCCGGTGAGGGCGGCAAGGTCGGGGTACATGTGCGGGGGCACCTTGGTTTTCTTTTCGACGGCGGCGGGGTCCATGCGCTGAATACCTTTGGAGGGGCCGGTGGTGACCGGGTAGAGCAGGGTGACGTCGTTGGTGACAAGCTGGAAGATGTCGCGGTCGCCGGAGAGGATGAGGACCTGGTAGCCGGCTTCGATACCGCGGTGGGTGAGGGTTGCGACGATGTCGTCGGCTTCGTAGTTTTCGTAGGTGAGCGCGGGGATATTGAGCGCGCCAAGCATCTTTTTGATGAGGTCGATCTGGCCGTTGAAGGCTTCAGGGATGGCGTTGCGACCGCCCTTATATTCGCCGTATTCGGCGGTACGGAAGGTGCCGCCGGGCAGGTCGAAGGCTACGGCGATGTGGCTGGGCTGGTTGTCTTTGATGATGCTCAGCAGGGTGGAGAGGAAGGCGTGGACGGCTTCGGTGTGTTGGCCGTCGCTGCGCACGAAGATGTGCTGTCCGGTCTTTTCGGCCATGGTGTAGATACCGAAGAAGGAGCGTAGGGCGAGGGAGTGTCCGTCAATGAGCAGGAGGGTTTTGTTCTCTGTAGTCACCCCTCTAGTGTATCGAGTCTGAGTTTTCTCGGTGGCTAACTTCGTGACAGAGGGTTTCGTGATGGCTGGTTTTGTGATGGCGTCTGGTCAGTGTTGTGGGGGGGGTGCCCGCGCCGTATTGGGTGCCAGTGCTGTGCCATATAGCGGAATAATGGGGTGTGTGGAAAGAGTTTTACCTCATATATAGGTACCGGTGGGGTGTGTTTGGTGAGTTTTCTTCCCAAAGATTGTGCCCCAAGCCACTGTGTAAGGTGGATAATAATACAGTTTCCGGATAATATATAACCTTATTATCGCCTCCAGCGTAGGAAACCCCCACACCCCGTGTATTCATAGGCAGAACTCTACCCAGAATTCACCGACAGGATTCACCGGACTGTGAGGGCGCCTCCCGCACTTAACACAACGAACCCTCATTGAGGAAACTATGAAGGTACTCAAAAAACTCCCCCTCCTCGCGTGGATTATTATCGCCATCGCATCGGGCGTGCTGATTGGCATGCTGACCCCCGGAATGATTAGCGGCATCAATGACGCCACCGGCGCAGCCATCCCCACTGACCTCATTGTGCAGATCTTCGTCTCCTTCTCCACCGTATTCAGCGCTTTCCTGAGCTTCGCGATTCCGCTGATTATTATCGGCTTCATCGTGCCCGGCATTGGTTCCCTCGCTCAGGGCGCCGGTAAGATGCTCGGTATCACCGTGGGTCTGGCGTACATCTCCAGCATTCTTGCTGGCTTCCTGGCACTGGCCTGCGCACTGCTGCTCTACCCCATCATTCTGCAGGGTCAGCAGCTGGCATCATTCGACAACCCGGAGAACGCACTGTCCAAGGGTTACATCTCCATCGAGCTAACCCCGATTATGGGGGTACTCAGCGCGCTGATTCTCTCCTTCATCCTGGGTCTGGGCATTACCGCGCTGAAGACCCGTGCGATGCTGAACCTCTTCGAGGACTTCCAGGTCATCGTTGAAAAGATGCTCGGCTACGTAATTATCCCCCTGCTGCCGGTGCACATTGTGGGCGTGTTCGCGAACATGACCCTCGCCGGTCAGGTAGCGAAGATTCTCTCGGTCTTCGGCCTCGTCTTTGTCATGGTGATTATCCTGCACTGGGTCACCCTGGCCCTGCAGTATTCGGTGGCTGGTGCAATTTCCCGCCGTAACCCCATCCAGATGCTCAAGACCATGCTCCCGGCATACTTCACCGCAATCGGTACCCAGTCTTCGGCTGCAACTATCCCGGTGACCGTGCGTTCAGCTAAGAAGGCTGGCATCTCTCCCCGCGTAGTGGACTTCGCTATCCCGCTGTGCGCAACCATCCACCTTTCCGGATCTATGATTACCATTACCTCCTGCTCGGTGGCAGTGCTGTTCATGACCGGTCAGCACCCTGATTTTGGTAGCCTGATCCCCATGATTCTGGTGCTTGGCGTGATGATGGTGGCCGCTCCCGGCGTTCCCGGCGGTGGCGTGATGACCGCAATCGGTTTGCTGCAGTCCATGCTTGGCTTTGACACCTCCATGATTGCTCTGATGATTGCCCTATACCTGGCTCAGGACTCCTTCGGTACCGCAACCAACGTGACCGGTGACGCAACCATCGCAGCCCTGACTGAGCGTATCTCCAAGGCAAGCGGCGTGAACCCCGATAAAGAAATCCGCGACGAGGACATCGAAAAGGCAGAAGCTATTTCCGCCTAATTCTCATCCGCTCACATAGCGTTTTTCAGCCCCGCCTCCCCGTTTAGGAGGCGGGGCTGAATCATACCCGGACGCTGACCAAGAAACCGACCGTTGCACCAAAGGCACCCTAACCGGGGAGTACACTGGAAGGCATGACTGAAAACAACACACAGCACGCACCCGTCCGTGCGGCAGCACCCACCACCCTCACCGCAGAAGAAATCAAGGCGCAGCTAATCGAAAGTGGCATCCCCGAACACTTGCACTCCTACTTCCCCCACGGCCTGGGCGAGCTTATTCCCGCCATGGGCATTAAGTTCCAGGAACTCACCGAAGAACGCACCGTCGCAACCATGCCCGTCGCCGGCAACACCCAGCCCATCGGTCTGCTGCACGGCGGCGCCAACGTGGTCCTTGCCGAAACCCTCGGTTCACTCTCAGCGGGCGTGCACGGTGGTGAAGACCTCGTAGCAGTCGGTGTAGACATCAACGCAACCCACGTGCGCCCGGCAGTCTCCGGCATGGTCACCGCCACCTGCACCGCCGTCAAGCTCGGACGCACCCTGTGCATCCACTCCATCGACATTGTGGATGAGCGCGGCCGCACCACCTGCACGGCACGTATCACCAACATGCTGATCCCCCGCCCCACTGCATAATCTCCCGCAGCATGAAGTCCTACAGCCTCAGCAAGTAGCCTAAAATCGTAGAAGCACGGGGTACACAGCACCCCCACCAGAAGGTACGACCAGAAGGAGCACCATGGCCCGCGAGCGCACCCCCTATTTCAAGCGTTACCCGAAGATTGTGCGCGCCAAGCGCATTGTCCTGCCCATCGCAATCGGTGTGATGCTGGTGTGCCTGGTGACCGCAATTAATAACCCCGGTAGCTTCTGGTGGCTGGGCGTGATGCTCGGTACCGGCGGCATGCTCTGGGCTGGATCCCCCACGGACCGCCCGATTAGCGGCCCCAACAATAACGAAGACGATTTGAGCCGCTACATGCGCTAAGCCTGTCCGACGCTGCGCCTCTTGTGGTACTGAGTTGCCTGCAGCACTGACATAGAAACGCTCCGACTGCTCTGGCAGGGTGTGAGCTTCAGAAGATAAAACGTTAACGCCCCGTCCTTAAGCTTCATTGTGAGGGATGGGGCGTTAGCGTGTCAGAAAAGGTGCAGGTCAGATGCTGACCAACCGAAGGCGCATACGGGCGATTCCTAGTCTTCGCCGTAGCGTACGTTCATACCTATACCGATGTGTACTGTGTATGTCTCGTATTTAGGAGAGCTGCTTGATGATGGTGTCAGAAACTTCACGCATGGACAGGCGGCGGTCCATGGAGGTCTTCTGAATCCAACGGAATGCTTCCGGCTCGGTCAGGTTCATCTTAGTGATGAGCAGCGACTTTGCACGGTCAACCAGCTTACGGGTCTCGAACTGGTCGCGGATGGTGCCAACTTCCTTCTCGAGGGCGCGAATTTGCTCGTAGCGGCTGATTGCCACCTCGATTGCGGGAACCAGGTCATTCGGGGAGAACGGCTTGACAACGTACGCCATAGCGCCTGCCTCAACGGCACGGTCAACGAGTTCCTTCTGGCTGAATGCGGTCAGCAGAACGACGGGAGCAATCTGTTCCTTCGCGATTTCTTCAGCTGCGGTGATGCCGTCCATAATCGGCATCTTCACATCCATGAGGACCAGGTCCGGGCGGTGCTTCTGCGCTAGCTCGACAGCGGTCTTGCCGTTGTCAGTCTCAGCGACTACATCGAAACCCTGGTCCTTCAGAATTTCGACGATGTCGAGGCGAATCAATGCCTCATCTTCTGCCACGACGACAGTGCGGGCCGGGCCCTGCTCCTCCGCCTGATTTTGAGTGGTCAGCTCTGACATAACTCTTCTCCTTTATCAAATTTCAATCATTTAAAGTCTACAGGACGGATTAAACGTTCAGCCACTTTCTCCCCCTATCCCCAGCGTGTTATATGCGTCCCATGTGCATGTTGAAAAAGTTTTCTGACGTCATTTTGGAACCCGTTCAACAGACTTTGCATCATAATGCACATTTGTTCTGTATTGCTCATACCTGTGAAAACAAAACCGCACAACATAGACACGTCACGCAGCGAAATTAACAGCCACAACCCAGGTCGTAGGCGTTATCGCCAGGCCAATTTGCGGGGTCGGGAAGGTAGGTTCCATCCAGGTACCGCAGCGCGGGTTCCAGGGGCGCGGGAGCATCCGCCGAGAGGTCGGGGCGGCGCTGCTTCAACCCAGCTGTTCACGGTAGCTTCGTCAGCAATGCCGGTAGCCTCAGCCAGCTGGGTGTGGGAAAGGCTGTACGGTGTAACGAGCTGGGCAAGGCCGTCGCACGCGCCGTTGGAGCATAGGTAGGCGCCAGTAGTTGGGGTCGGGAAGAGTTCCAAGGAGGTTGGTGGCTGCCATGGTAACTCCTTCGCTGAACTTCGGGGTGAATTGGGTTGTATGGTGTGCGATGATCGGGGCCGTCTGAGGGGTGTTTCATCTTCTAGTTTCAGAATATCCCTCAGAATACCCCAGAGTCTCGCCTCGTATACTGCCCGCCATCATTACACGCCCGTTAACCGCGAAAAGCCACACGTGTTTCGAAAAGCCACGTCTTTGGTGGCTTCTCAAAACACATGTGGCTTCTCGGCGGAATATGAGGATGTTAGTCCAGCAGTGCGTCCACGAACGCTTCCGGGTCGAACGGCGCTAGGTCGTCCGGACCTTCACCCAAGCCGATGAGCTTGACGGGAACGCCGAGCTCCTCCTGGATAGCAACCACGATGCCGCCCTTTGCGGTGCCGTCGAGCTTAGTCAGTACGATACCGGTGACATCCACGATATCGCCGAAGACCTTCGCCTGAACCATACCGTTCTGGCCGGTGGTCGCGTCAATCACGAGCAGAACCTCGGTGACCGGCGCTTCCTTCTCGATAACGCGCTTGATTTTGCCGAGCTGATCCATCAGACCGGACTTGTTCTGCAGACGGCCCGCGGTGTCCACGAGCACAGTGTCAACACCCTGCTCCTTACCAGCCTTCACAGCATCAAATGCAACGGATGCAGGGTCGGCGCCTTCCTTCTCGGAACGCACGGTCTTCACGCCCACGCGGTCACCCCAGGTGGTCAGCTGCTCAGACGCAGCCGCACGGAACGTATCCGCAGCACCCAGAATCAGGGACTGACCGTCAGCGACCATCACGCGGGCGATCTTGCCGACAGTCGTGGTCTTACCCACGCCGTTCACGCCAACAACTAGCACCACTCCGGGGTTGCCATCGCTGCCGGCAGTCTTCAGTTCGCGGTCCATGTCGGGGCGAACAATCTTCACAAGCTCTTCGCGGAGCATCTTCTTCACGGCGGCGGGGTTGCTCGTACCCTCAACGCGCACACGCTGCTGCAGCGCCTCCACTAGACGGGTGGTCGGCTCAGAACCGAGGTCGGCGAGCAGCAGGGTTTCTTCAACCTCGTCCCAGACATCCTGGTCGATGCGGTCGCGGGAGAGCAGAGCCAGCAGGCCCTGGCCGAGCATGTTGTTGGAGCGTGCCAGACGGGCACGCAGGCGGACCAGGCGCCCCGCGGACGGGTCGGGCATATCAAGTTCAATAGCGCGAGGTGCCAGGCTTTTAGGTTCTTCCGCCGAACCGCCAGAGGCTTCTGCCGCTTCCTGACGCAAAGACTGCAGATTCGCGGTCTTCTTGGGTCGGCGCAGAATGGCGAAAACTACACCGGCGATAACCAGTACACCCAGCACGATTGCGCAGATTATTATCATCGTTTCATTCACACTACTAGCTTACCGGTTTGGGCGGTTTGACTGGTCGAGGCGACGCGCGTGCCCGGCTGTCGGCGAGTAGACTGGACACTGTTAAGTTTTTTAGCCGAATACATGATGGGCAGTTGCGGGTGGGGCCCGCGGCTGCCGTAAGGCACCGCACTATTTCGAGGACGAGCATGAGGAACCCTGCCAAAACACCGCCTGTTTTTGACCCGCGCACGATTGATCCGAACCGCGTGCCAACCGGTTTGAAGGTTCTGATTGCTGCGTCGTTCATGATTGCGGTGGGTTTTGGTTTGGTGGCGCCGGTGCTGCCAAATTATGCGCAGAATTTTAATGCCACGGTCGCTATGGCGACGATGGTGGTTTCTGCGTTGGCTATTACGCGCCTGATTTTTGCGCCGTCGGCGGGTCAGATGATTACCCGTTGGGGTGAACGTCCGGTGTACACGATTGGCATGCTGATTGTGTCGGTGACGTCGTTTATGATTGCGTTCGCCTGGGATTATTGGGTGCTGCTGGGTTCGCGTGCGGTGGCGGGTATCGGCTCGGTTATGTTCACGGTCTCTGCGATGGGTCTGCTGGTGCGTCTGTCCCCGGCGCATATGCGTGGCCGTATTTCGGGCTATTATGCGACGGCGTTCCTGCTGGGTAACCTGCTGGGTCCGGTGATTGCGAGCGCGCTGGCACCCTTTGGTATGCGTGCGCCGTTCATTGTGTATGGTTTTTCGCTGTTGTCGGCGGGCCTGATTGTGTGGTTCTTGATGCCTTCGCAGGCGGCTCTGGAGGCGGAGCGCGACGCCATTATGGAGGCGGCGGCGCTGGCTGAGGGTAAGGGCGCCGGGTCGTTGCCGTCAGCGGCACCTTCCCCTACTTCTGAGTCGGCTGATGAGTTGCTGACGGATTCACCTGCTGGTGCATCCGGTAAGGGCGCTAAGCCTGAGTCTTCTTCGGGTGAGAGCGATCTGCCGGCGATGACGGTTCGTGACGCGTTGAAGTTCTCAAATTACCGTTCTGCGCTGGTTTCAAATTGGGCGATTGGCTGGTCGGTGTTTGGTGTGCAGTCGTCGATTATTCCGTTGGCGGCGGCGTACTTGGCGACTGGCGGCGATATGTCGAATTCAGTGGCGGGTACTCTATTGGCTTCTTTGGCGATGGCGACGAACTCGTTGGGTAATGCGTTGACGCAGACGTTCTCGGGTCGTTTTTCCGATCGTTTTGGTCGTCGTGTGATGGCGTTTTCGGGTCTGCTGTTGGCGGGTTCTGCGGTGACGTTTATGGGGTTCGCGCCGGTGGCGTGGGTGTTTGTGTCGTTGACGGGGTGCTTGGGTATTGGTGCGGCATTTATGGGCCCGTCGATTCAGGCTGCGGTGTCTGATGTGATTGGTACTCGCCGCAGTGGTGGTCAGGTGTTGGCAGTGTATCAGATGTTTAGTGATTTCGGTATGATTTTGGGCCCGCTGGTGGCTGGGTTGATTGCGGATGCGTGGGGCTTTGTTCCAGCATTCATCATCAGTGGTTTGCTGCTTGTGGCGGCAGCCTTCACGTGGGCGCCGTTCCGTAAGGCGCGCTGGCCGAAGGATATCGCGGACGCGGACTATACGGGCCGCTAAGAGCTCTCTAATAGGTGAAAAGCCGGTGCCTGCTTCGTAGCAGGCACCGACTTTTCATGTACCAGGCTTATGTTCGGGAAATAGATAAAAAATCCGACAGGACATATAGCCACAGAATCAGGTGAGCTACCAGCAACACCCAACCCTAAACCAACCTCATATACCCCAGACTAAGGCGAGCTAACCCGAGAAACTAACCCCAGACCAACCCCCTATATCAACCAGCCCGAGGGATAGGCGACCTAGAGGGCGTACCGGACACGCGAAGCAGGGGCTCCGTCCTCGAAGCGCCCCCCAGGCGCTGAAGAGGGGGCACTCCCCCGCGAGCGGCGTCCGGTATGCCATCTCAAACAACTAACCCATTTTTAGGGCAACAGCCAGACGGGACCAATAATGTCCGGGCCGCCCCAGAGCAGACGCATCCACAGGGCGGAGCCGAGCAGACCCATCAGCACCAGCAGGAGGCGGTACATGCGGCTCTTCGGCAGGTAGGCTGCAATCAGCAGCGACAGGGGGAATAGCGGCAACAGAATACGTAGGGTGGATGACGTCGGGAGCCAGAAGATGAACAGGTATCCGGCGTAGCAGGCGGTCCACAGCCACAGGGCGGGGTGTAGCAGGGTGCGGGTGAACTTCTGTGACATCCACCAGTAGAAGCTCAGGATGAGGAGCACCAGGGTAACCCACATGATGATGGCGGGTACGGAGCCTACGACGTAGAGGTTGAACTGGTGGACCCACTGGGCCAAGTACTGGTGGCCGTCTTCGACCTTGCGGAAGCTCCAGCCGAGTTCTGTGGCGAGGTAGGCGTCCATACGTCCAGTGCGCAGAGCTGCGTGCAGGGGGTGCACGAAAGCGAAACTGCAGACCAGTAGCGCGCCGAGGAGCTGACCGATGCGTCCGCGGAACGCAGCCCATACGTCCGATAGTACGGATTGCGAGGGTTCACCGGTGCGGCGGGTGAGATAGTCAGAAACGGTGCACCACAGCCACCACAGGCCCACAAATGCACCGAGCGGTACACCCAGAGGGCGCGACAGCGCCGTCAGAAGAGCCACGGGAAGGAGCAGGATATAGCGGCTACGCACCACACACCAAACACTCAGGGCAAGGAGCAGAGTAGAAAGAGCCTCAGCATAACCGGTGACGAAGATGGGGCTCGCGGGGCTGAACGCGTACACGGCGAGCGCCCACAACGCGATGCGGTTTCGACTCTCATCGCCAACGAGTGCGCGAGTGTCGAAGACCCCACGGTCACGCCAGTTCAGGCTACCGACGAAGAGACGGTAGAGCACGACCGCCAGAGCAAGGCCGGCGGCGAGGCTGACTCCGACCGCGGCAAGGCGGTACTCGATACCGAAAATGTCAGCGACTTTACCGCTGATCATTGAGTGGAGGGGCATGAACGCCCAGGAGTTGAAGGATACTGACCCGTCGGCGCGGAGGGGCAACTCGGTGGGGTACCACTCCTTATAGATTCCCCGGTACCAGCCGGCGTCCCATATGTTGAGGTAGGAGAGGAAACCATTATGGCTCTTGTTCTCGTGGCTGAGGGGGTTTCGCTGGTCCTCTGCGAGCGAGTACGCGAAGGTGCCGAGGTGGGTTGCGCAGGCTAGTGCCCAGATGATGAGGGCGGGCATCCAGGTGCGGTAGGCGGCCAGCTTCTGGAGGTTGGTTAACTCGGTGTTACTCCCCAGGGTTTCAGCTGAGGAACGCGATGCTTCGAGGGTGGGCACGGGACGGGTGGAGGAACCGGAAGAGAGGGTGCGTTCGATGAAGGACACAGATTTTTCTGGGGCTTGAGGCATAGTATTCTCGCGAGTGTAGTGTGGACGCATGATGGATGTCCCGACACCGCGTCCATTTGATGTGGTGCGTGTTACCCAATCAATATATGTAGTGCAGTTTGGTGAACTATCCTTGGGTAGACTATCAACGAACTGACTGCATCTCAATGTGAACGCACGACTTGCGGGTAATATGACGTTAAGAAAGAGTAAGGCCGGTGCCTGCTTCATGGCAGACACCGGCCTTATGACAAGAGAACGACCTATCGGGTCACAGGCACCTTGGAGAATTCACGCACGGTACCCTCCGGATCGCCGGAGCGTACCAGCGCTTCACCGATGAGTACGGCATCAGCGCCAGCGCCGGCGTAGGCGCGCACGTCCTCGATGCCGGCGACACCGGATTCAGCGACCTTGATGACGGAGTTGGGCAGGTGCGCTGCGAGGGATGCGTAGTGCTCGTTGTTGACTTCGAGGGTCTTGAGGTTACGCACGTTGATGCCCACAATCTTGGCGCCGATGCGCTGGGCGACTTCGATTTCTTCGGGGGTGTGGGTTTCGACGAGGGCATTCATGCCGAGCGATTCGGTGAGTTCGAGGAACTCGCACAGGGTCTGCTCGTCGAGGGCTGCAACAATGAGCAGCACCAGGTCGGCGCCGTGTGCGCGTGCCTCCCAGATCTGGTATTCGTCGACGGTGAAGTCCTTGCGCAGCACGGGGATGTTCACGGCGGCGCGGACTGCGTCAAGATCGGCGAGGGAGCCGTTGAATTGGCGCTGTTCGGTGAGCACGGAAATTGCTGCGGCGCCCCCTGCTTCGTAGCGTGCGGCGAGCGCGGCGGGGTCCGGGATTTCGCCGAGTGCACCCTTGGAGGGTGAGGAGCGCTTCACCTCAGAAATAATGCGTGCGGTGGTGCCGTTGCCGCCGCCGGGTACTTCGCCGCGTAGGGAGTCGAGTGCATCGCGGGCGGGTGCAGCTGCGAGGGCGCGCTTCTTTATTTCCTCAAGGGGAACCTGCTGTACACGGGCGGCGAGGTCTTCGCGGACGCCGACAATGATCTCGTCGAGAACGGTGCTCATGGTGTCTCCTTGGGTTACTTGGTGGCGTTGACGGCTGCGTCTGCGTCCAGCGGTGCCAGGCCGGAGGCGGTCAGCACGGCGCGCAGCGGGGCGGCGGACTTGTTGACGGTTTCGAGGGTTTCGGAGTCCGGGTTGGAGTCCATGACGAGGCCTGCACCTGCCTGTACGTAGGCGGTGCCTTCCTTGAGTACGGCGGTGCGGATGGCGATTGCCATGTCCATGTTGCCGGCGAAGTCAAAGTAGCCGCACACGCCGCCGTAGACGCCGCGGCGGGTGGGTTCATATTCGTCGATGAGCTGCATGGCGCGCGGCTTGGGCGCGCCGGAAAGGGTGCCCGCCGGGAAGGCGACACGTAGCACATCGTAGGCACTGAACTGCGGGTCGAGTTCGGCGCTAACGGCGGATGAAATGTGCATGATGTGGCTGAAACGCTCAATGATCATGAACTGGTCGACGGACACAGTGCCGGGCTTGGCGATGCGCGAGAGGTCGTTGCGTGCCAGGTCGACGAGCATAAGGTGTTCAGAGCGTTCCTTCTGGTCTGCGAGCAACTCCTCAGCGAGCGCGAGGTCCTCTTCGCGGGTTGCGCCGCGCGGGCGGGAACCGGCGATGGGGTGGGTGCTGGCGATGCCGTCCTTGAGGGTGACGAGCGCCTCCGGGGAGGATCCGACAATATGGAAGGGGGTGCCGTTGCTATCTTCGAAGTTGAAGAGGTACATGTACGGCGAGGGGTTGGACTGGCGCAGTACACGGTACACGTCGAGGGCCTTGGCGTTGGTTTCGGCTTCGAATCGGCGTGAGAGCACGATTTGGAAGACGTCGCCGTCGATGATGTTTTTCTTGGAGCGGTCGATGGCGTCCTTGAAGCCTTGTTCGCTCCAGGTGAGGGTGACGTCTTCGCGGACCTTACGGTCTACGTCTGCCACGCCGGAGAGAATGGAGGTGGTGGCTGCGGCGCCGCGCTGTAGGCGGCGGAGCATGCTGTGCAGGCGCGCGACGGCGTCTTCGTAGGCGCCGTCGACGTTTTCGCTGGTGCCGTTGAAGTTGATGGCGTTGGCGACGAGCAGGACGGTGCCGTCCTTATTGTCGTGGATTGCCATGTCGGAGACCATGTTGAGTGCAAATTCGGGTAGGTTCACGTCATCAGCAGGCGGGAAGGGTAGGTGCTCCCAGTGGCGGACGACGTCCCAGCCGAGGTAGCCGACCAATCCGGAGGTGAGCGGCGGCAGGGTCGGGTCGGGTTCGGTGTAGAGCATCTGCAGGGTCTTGGCGATGGCTTCTACGGGGTCGCCGTCGACGGGTGCGCCAGCGGGGGTGCGTCCCTGCCAGTGGACTGCGCCGTCGACGGTGGTGAGAGTGGAGCGGGAGGACGCGCCGATGAAGGAGTAGCGGTCCCAGGCTGCGGATTCGCCTTCTGCAGAGATTTTGGCGGATTCGAGCAGGAAGGTACCGTGGGCTGCTTCGACCGGTTCGCCCTGGTCGTTTTGGAGTACGAGGGCTCGGTAGATGCCGATGGGGGTGAGTGAGTCGGCGAGGATTTTGATGTGTACGGGAATGACGCGGGTGCTGGCTGCGCGGGCGCGGAATTCTTCGAGGCTGGGGGTGATAGTACCCAAATCCTGCATTGCTGTACTCCTTGGTGTTGGGGTGGGAGCGCGTCGGTGTGCTGTGTCCCTTAGCTGCCGCGCGGGGGTTTACCGTATGTGCCGGCGTGTATCTTTCTGGTGCATACATGCCAGATTCATAGACGCCCGATTATGCCTGATAAAGCCCGGTAAGCCCGGTGCGCGGATTGTTTCAGTTTAACCGGTGCTGCAACCCAGTTTCACGGTGAAGAGTCAATAGGTCTCTTCGTGAAACTGAGCCGCGTACCGTTCAGTGGTGTTAGTTGCTGAACTGCTTGAGGGTTGCTGCGGTCTGCAGTGCCGCTGCGGTTGCCTCGTAGCCCTTATCTTCGTTAGAACCTTCCAGGCCTGCACGGTCGAGTGCCTGCTGCTCGTTGTCGCAGGTGAGCACGCCGAAGCCGATGGGGCGGCCGGTCAGCACGGACACGTCGGTCAGGCCGTTGGTTGCGCCCTGGCAGACGTAGTCGAAGTGGGGGGTGCCGCCGCGGATCACCACGCCGAGCGCGACGATTGCGTCAAACTTCTCAGCGAGGCGGGTTGCTGCGACGGGCAGTTCGAAGGTACCGGGAACGCGCACGAGGGTCGGCTCGAGGCCTGCGTCGCGTGCTGCACGCTGCGCACCGTCGATGAGGCCGTCCATGACCTGGGTGTGCCAGCTTGCCGCTACGATTGCGAGCTTGAAGTCCTTGTAGTCTTCGGGGTTGAGGGTGATATCTGCTGCGCCTACGCCGCTCATTGTGTTCTCCTTGTGGGTTGTGGGTTTTTGAAAAGTTTAGTGTGCAGGGGGTTACACGGGCTATCTGCAGGGTTTCTAATCTGTGCGCTATGCGCTTTTGAGCATGTGGCGCATGCGCTCACGCTTGGTCTGCAGGTAGTGTGCGTTCTCGACTCGAGCGGGAATTTCGTCCGGGATGAGTTCGGTAACCTGCAGCCCGAGGCTTTCGAGCGCCTCCCGCTTGGCGGGGTTGTTGGTCACGAGCCTCAGCTCGTTCACACCGAGTTCCTGCAGGATCAGTGCCGCCTGCGAGTAGTCTCGCATGTCGCCGTCCAGGCCGAGCACCAGGTTCGCGTCGAGGGTGTCGAGTCCGGCATCCTGCAGCGCGTAGGCACGGAGCTTGTTGACCAGGCCGATGCCGCGTCCTTCGTGGTTGCGCACGTAGATGAGGTACCCGCCGGTGCGGTTGAGGATGCGCAGGCCGTTCTCCAGCTGGGGGCCGCAATCGCATCGGAAGGAACCGAAAATGTCACCGGTGGCGCATTCAGAATGGACACGTACTGCGGGCGCTCCCCCATCCTCGGCAGGTACGGGGGCACCATCAGGGTCGAGGGCACGGGCACTGAGGTGCTCGGCACCATCTGCAAATCGCCAGGCGCGCAAACCGAACAGACCCTGGGGGGTGGGTACGGCGACCTCTTCGGTGCTTTCGACCAGCAGCGGGCTGGGGCTGGGCACCATGTCGAGGGGGCTGACTCGATAGCCTTCAGCGAGCTGGGAGGCGATGCTCAGGGATTTGGCGCTGAGCTCTTCAGCCTGCGCCTCAACCGGCTCGACCAGGATGACCGGACCTGCCAAGGTACCCGCTACGGAGGTGCCCGGCGTTGCCTGGGTGTTAGGGTTTTCGCTCATGCGTTCTCCTACGCTTTATCTACGTACTTGATGAGGTCTTCGATAGAGATCATGGGTAGGTTATGTTCGGTGGCGAAGGCGCGCAGGGCGTCGAAACGCATCATGGAACCGTCGTCGTGCACGACCTCGGCGATAACACCCACACCGGACAGGCCCGCCGCGCGGGAGAGTTCCACTGCGGCTTCAGTGTGGCCGGGACGCTCCGCCACGCCGCCGTCAACGGCGCGCAGCGGGAAGATGTGGCCCGGGCGGGTGATGTCAGCCGGGGTGGAGGAAGTATCCGCGAGGATCTGCACGGTGCGTGCGCGATCTGCCGCGGAGATGCCGGTGCTCACGCCGGATGCCGCATCGCAAGAGACGGTGTATGCGGTGCCCTTGGGGTCCTCGTTGTTGGCAACCATGGGCGGCAGGTTCATCTCGTCGGCACGCTTATTGCTCAGGGGCGCGCAGACCACGCCGGAGGTGTAGCGGATCATGAAGCCCATCAGCTCGGGGGTTGCGTGCTCGGCAGCGAAGATGATATCGCCTTCGTTTTCGCGGTCTTCATCGTCGACGACGACTACGGCGCGACCTGCGGCGATAGCGTCCACTGCGGTCTGCACGCTGTCAAGGACGGTTGCGGCGTCGGCGCGGCGCGGCGCAACCTGCTCACCGGAGTGTGCAGGGCCGGTCTGCGGTACGCCAGCGAACGCGGTCAGACGTTGCACGTACTTAGCGAGCGCATCGGTCTCAAGGTTCACGCTGTCGCCGACCTTGAGAGCGCCGAGGTTGGTTGCCTTCAGAGTTTCGGGAATCAGGCCAACCTCGAACCACGCGGGGGTTTCGCCGGGCTCAGATACTGCGGTGACGGTCAGAGACACTCCAGAAACAGCGATGGATCCCTTCTCAGCGAGCAGGGGTGCCAGGTCGGCGGGCAAGTTGAAGCGCAGGGTACTCCATGCCTCGTGCGCAGTAACGGATGCGAGGGTGCCCACCGCATCCACGTGACCCTGCACGACGTGACCGTCGAAGCGGCCACCGGCGGGCAGGCAGCGCTCCAGGTTGACGGTGTCACCCGGGTTCAGGTTGCCGAGGTTGGTGCGGCGCAGCGTCTCGCCCATGGCGTAGGCGCGGAACTGGCCGGGCTGTAGCTGGTCGAGGTCGATAGCGGTGAGGCATACACCGTTGACGGCGAGGGATCCGCCGTGTTCGAGGTCGGCGACGACATCTCCGGCGTTGAGGGTCAGGTAGGCTGCGTCGCTACCTTCGATGGGAGTGATGGATTCTACGGTGCCGAGGGCGCCAATGATTCCGGTAAACATGTGTGCTTTCCTTTTCTCGCCGTGTCCGCCGGGGCGTCGTCGTTGAGGGCGACGGGCGGCGATGGTTTGTTCGTCGGTATAACTATACGTATTTTTCGAATATTCCCCGTGACGGGGAGGTTTTGTGCCAGCATGCGAACCAGCCGGTATGAATCAGCTGGCATGAACTAGCCAGCGCCAACTATTCGGGCGCAGGCGGAGGTTCTCCTTGAGGTACTACTCCCCCGCCCGCGCTCAACCCAGGCGGATGCTAGTCCAGCCGCGACTAGTCCAGCCTCGGTTCGGGCGCGTGGCAGGCATCCAGCTTCGCCGGGGTGCGCCGCTACCCGGAGTCCTGCGCAGTTCCGCGAGGTGCCGGCACCAGGTGCGTTGCGGTGTCATTGCCGAGCACGCGCACCGCCGGGAACATGCCCAGGTCATCCAGCTTCATGCGCAGTGCCTGCGCCAGGGTGTCCACGAACAGACGGTACACGGCGCTCTTACCTTGCCCCATGATCATGGGAGCGCGGTACCAGACCATCTCGTCGATGAGGTCTTCACCGGCGAAGAGGCCGACCATGCCGGGGCCGCCCTCAATCATGAGGTGCCGTACCCCGCGGGCGTACAGCTCGTCGAGCAGTTCGCGAGGATCGTGGGTGAAGACCTGCAGGAAGTTCTGCGGGTCCGCCTCCACGCCTTCGGGCGGGTTGAGACCGCGCACACGGTAGTTCTCGGCAATCTCGGTCTTGCCCATAACCACGCGCAGCGGCTGCTTCTTGAAGCGTTCCCCGTTGGCGTCGCGCGCATCCAGGGTCGGGTCGTCCATGAGAGTTGTTCGGGTGCCGATCATAACGGCGTCGGAGCGGTGACGAATCAGATGCCCATCAATGCGCGCTGCGGGGCCGGTAATCCACTTGCTCGTGCCGTCAGCTGCCGCAATAAACCCATCCAGGGTGGAGGCGCTCTTTGCGGTGATGAAAGGGCGGCGTTCGGCGGCGGCAATAAACCAGCGCTCATTCAGCAGGTAGGATGCGTTCGCGAATTCCTCCATGGCGTGCACGGTGACGCCCTGCGAGCGCAGGTAGGCGGCGCCTCCCGCTGCATTTTCGGTGTCGTCGCTGTAGGCGTAGTAGAGTTCGCTGATACCCGCCTCGGCGACGGCGTGGGAGCAGGGGCCGGTGCGTCCGGTATGGTTGCAGGGCTCGAGACTCACGTACATGCGGGCGCCGGTAAGGTCAGTTCCCGCAGCACGGGCGGCGGCGAGAGCGTCGGCTTCGGCGTGCGGGGTGCCTGCACCTCGGTGGTAGCCCACGTGCAGCACGTGCCCGTGCGCGTCGGTGATAACGGCGCCGACAAGCGGGTTCGCGCCGCGGATACCCTGGCGTGCCGCCTGCAGTGCCAGGGTCATAGCTTCTGCGTGGCTGAGAGTCTGCTCGGGGCCGGGCAGCTGGAGAGTGCGTGCGGCGGCCAGCCCGGCAAGGTGCCCGTACTCCGCGGCGGAGTAGTCCAAATCGTTGTGCGGCAAAGATACACTCGGGGCAACAGTTGCGGGCTGGTGTGCGCTCGCCAGCACCTGCAGCGAGGGGTTCTGCGACATCTTAAGCACGACCCTTCTGTACATCGGTTACCTCAACGGCCACGTCGGGGAACTGGGTCTGCACCTGAGTCTTCTGCGCCTCCAGGTTGCGGGTGCGCCACCAGACGAAGAAGCCAATCAGGGTGAAGCATCCGTAGAACACGTACATGAAGGAGGTTGCGTAGTAGCCTGCGTTCCACAGTAGCGGCACACCGACCAGGTCAACGGCAACCCAGATGAGCCAGAATTCAACCCAACCGCGCGCCATACCGTAAGTGGCGAGCAGTGAGCCGGTGAAGATCCAGGCGTCGGACCAGACCGGTTCGTAGGAGCCGAGGGCGCGGAAGATGGGGGTGAGCAGCAGAGTACCTGCAACCATAGCGACGACCAGGCCTGTGCGTTCGGTGTTGGTAGCCCACTTGGGGATTACCGCGACACCTTCGGAGGCGTCACCGCCGGAGGCGCGGGTTACGCGCCAGCGGTGCCAGCCCCAGATGGACACGGCAATAAACATGACCTGTCGGCCTGCCTGGCCGAGCATGGTCACGGGGTGCGGGCTGCCGACGAGGGCGCCCAGGAAGACGGTGAGGAGCAGTAGGTTGCCGAGAATGCCGACGGGCCACGCCCATACTTTGCGTCGCATGCCACCGAGCGCCGATGCCAAGCCGAATGCGTTTCCGAGAACTTCGCGCACGAGGAGAGACTGGTCCCCCACGTGAATTTGTGCGTCGAAGAGCCACCGCACAATGTCCATTGTTTCTTTCCTCTCTGAGTTGGACCGTGTGTCGGATGCGCTGTGTGCGCATCTGCGGCGGCTCCGGGGAGAGGAACAGAAAAAGGCGCGGCTAACGCGGGCTTCTTAGGGAGTGCCCGGTATCCGTGCTGAGGCGTGAGCGGCGAATCAGCCTACCATGGCTGAAATCAGTGACTGCGGTCGAGGGGAATAATGTACCGGCACCTACGAAAGGTGCCTCTCCCCCGTCATACAGAAAACCGCTGTGCCCTTGGGCAACGGTTTTCTCAAGTATTTTTCTCGAGCAACAGTTTTCTCAAATAACTGCTTCGGTGCACCCTACACGCTACCTCGAGGTTTCTCGGGAGGCTCGGCGGAGTGCGCTCCTGCCTTTTTCTGCTCGTGCTACCTTCCATCCAGACTGTACTGTCGGCACCGGATTTTCACCGGTTCGGCCTCTCTTGCAAGCGGGCGTCTCTAGCGGAGTCTTGGCGTCCTGCCCGGATGCGAAGATTCGTATGATTCTTTGCCTGCCTGCGAGAGTGGTTCGCGGGCTGTGACCGCCGGTTCGGAATTTCACCGACCCCGGAGCACGATGTTGATACTGATTATGCCACAGCGCACGCCGGGGTTTTAATTTGTTTTCTCTGGGATAACTTCCGTGACAAGATGACGTTTTGTGACCACGTTCCGAGTACGTTTTCAAGACCCATCAGCTTGCTTCTATCGACAGTCACCTGTGGAGTCATTTAGGAGTTCTGTTCTTCAACTTTTCGGGGATGATTTATCACGGTTTCATAACGGTGGAGAGTGCTAAACAGGCCAAGGAGTTACAGCGGTTTCCAGCGGATTACCCAGAGCATATTGAACACCCATCACTACCTTTACGACAAGGAATTATAAAATAAGGTTAAATTATTGGTTTAAGGATTAGTTCAGGGGTGGTTTAAGGTTATTCTTATCTACAGGAGCGCCCATCACCGATAAACCGGTTCCGTTGGGAACGACATGATTCGGACCATCCGAGCACTCACATCAAACCCTTAAGCTTCTGCCATTTGAAGCTAGAAAAGCGGAACCGGCAGGGGAGCTCTTCCGATAAACTTCCAGAAGAACGCACAGCGTCCACCTTTCTATGGGGCTCTGTGTGTGTCAACCGGTCATAAACTCCCATTCTTCTGTCGTCGCCTACCGCGGTGCGCGATGGGAGTTACGGGAACCTTACGGGATGGTTGATCCCGTGCGCTCTGCATTGTCTTGTGGAGTGTGGTGTGTTTGGGTGGCGTATTCGCAGTACAGGAGCGAATACGCCACCCGTTTATAACGTGTAAAACCCTGCCTACCCACACTCAGGAGAGCTGCACACGAAACTCAGCCCCACACCGACCTCATATGCCCCGGACTGAGGCAAACTACCCCGAGAAGCTACCCCTTTATATCTTTCCCCGAGGAGCAGGCGACCTAGAGTGTGTACCGGACACGCGAGGTGGGGGCACTCCCCCGCGAGCGGTGTACGGTATAACTTCTCAAACAACTAACCCGCAGGTAAAACTTCATACGAAAACAGGGGCGCCTACGATAGACATCTATCGCAGGCGCCCCTGTTTATTGCCAAGCCTCCAGAGGGTGCCTCTCGGGAATGCGACGGGACTCCATCCTCAAGGCGGCTGGGTTATTGATGATTAGGGACGCCGCAGAGAGGGCACTCCCCCGCTAGCATTTCCGACGTGCCCTTTCTATGAGGCTGTCGAAGAGTTTTAGCCCTCTACTGAGCGGAACGCTACAACAGCATTGTGACCGCCGAAACCGAAGGAGTTCGACAGTGCCACGATGTCGCCGGCGGGTAGCTCGCGAGCCTCGGTCACCACATCCAGGTCAATCTGGGGGTCCTTGTTGTCCAGGTTGATGGTGCAGGGTGCGATGCGGTGGTGCAGAGCCAGGACGGTCAGCACAGCCTCAAGGGCACCCGCACCGCCGAGCAGGTGGCCGGTCATGGACTTGGTTGCGGAGACGGCGATGTTCTTGGTGTGCTCGCCGAAGGTTTCGTGCATTGCGGTTGCTTCAGGCAGGTCACCGGCAGGGGTACTGGTGGCGTGCGCGTTGATGTGCACGACGGTCTTCGGGTCAATGTTGCCATCTTCGAGGGCTTCACGCAGTGCGCGGGTTGCGCCGAGTGCTGCGGGGTCCGGTGCGGTGATGTGGTAGGAGTCGGCGGATACGCCGGTGCCTGCTAGTTCCGCGTAGACGCGTGCGCCGCGTGCCTTGGCATGCTCTTCAGATTCGAGGATGAGTGCTGCTGCACCTTCACCCATGACGAAGCCATCGCGGTCAACGTCGTAGGGGCGGGATGCCTTTTCGGGTTCGTTGTTGCGGGAGGAGAGTGCCTGCATCTTGGCGAATGCTGCCATGGGTAGCGGGTGGATAGCTGCTTCAGCGCCACCAACGATGACCACGTCAGCCTTGCCGCTACGAATCATTTCGGCACCCAGCTGCATGGCCTCGGTGGAGGATGCACATGCGGAGACGACGGTCTGCGCTGCGGCACGTGCCTTGAGGTTCATGGAGACTGCTGCTGCGTTACCGTTGGGCATGAGCATCGGAACAGTCATGGGTAGGACGCGGCGGGGACCCTTCTCACGGAGGGTGTCCCATGCGTCGAGGAGGGTCCACACGCCACCAATGCCGGTGCCGAAGGCTACGCCGGTGCGCTCGGGGTCAACTTCTTCTGCAGAGTCGGCGTCGGGGCCGGTGAAGCCTGCGTCTTCCCATGCTTCGCGTGCGGCGATGAGGGCGAGCTGACCCGAGGGATCCAGGCGCTTTGCTTCTACCTTGGTGAGGCGGCCGGATTCGAGGGCGGGCACGGCGAGCTGGCCTGCAATGTATACGGGCAGGTCGTATTCCTTGACCCAGGGGTAATCAAGGGTAGATACACCAGATACGCCCTTGGTTGCGTTTTCCCAGGTGGTGGGGACGTCGCCGCCAATGGGGGTGGTCGCGCCGAGGCCGGTCACCAGCACTTTTCGAGACATTGTGGCACTTTCTCTTCGGTGGTCGATTTGGTGGTTTATCCGGTGGTGTGTGGATAAAAACCTGTAGGTCCCGGGGGGTATACGTGTGTGTTCCGCGTGGGGTCCGCACTGCGGGTTCCTCGCTGTATTCCCGGGGTGTATTGGGTTAGTTGGGTAAACAGCGATGCGGCGCGGGCCGGTGAGAGCCCGCGCCGCATCGTTATTGGTGATAGCTTAGGCAGCGTTCGCGATGAACTCGACTGCGTCGCCAACGGTCTTGAGGTTCTTGACCTCTTCGTCCGGGATGGTCACCTCGAACTTCTCCTCAGCGTTCACGACGATGGTCATCATCGAGATGGAGTCGATGTCCAGGTCCTCGGTGAAGGACTTGTCTAGCTGAACGTCCTCAACCTCAACGCCGGTCTCTTCGTTAACGATTTCTGCCAGACCTGCGAGGATCTCTTCCTTGTTAGCCATTCAGGGGCTCCTTTGTTGTTCGATGGTCATCGCACCCGCCGGGTGGGGGTACGTGTGCATTACCGAGTTTATCGTGTCTACGTGGTGTACGCATGCGGCAACTCGGAGTTTAGGGGATGCTTTCCCGCTTTATTTTCTTTCTCGTACACCGGCGTGGTGCCGGTTATGAGGGGCGGTGAGCATCGGGCTCTTGTGGTTTTCCTTAGGGAAGGACGACTACCTGAGCTGCGAATGCCAGGCCGGCACCGAAGCCAATCTGCAGGGCGAACTTGCCGGAGAGTTCCGGGTTCTCCTTAAGCAGGCGGTGTGCGGCGAGGGGAACCGATGCGGCGGAGGTGTTACCAGCATCAACGATATCGCGTGCCACTGCCACCGTGTCGGGAAGCTTGAGGGTCTTGACCATCTGGTCAATGATGCGGGCGTTTGCCTGGTGCGGGATGAGCGCGCCAAGCTCGTCGGGGGTGATGCCGGCGGTTTCGAGTGCCTGCTTGGCGACCTTTGCCATTTCCCATACTGCCCAGCGGAAGACGGAGGGGCCGTCCTGGCGCAGGGTGGGCCAGATCTTTTCGCCTTCCTGCACGGGGTTTGCTACGAAGTCGCGGTTGCGAATGTCTAGCATCGAGCGGTCCATGCCAACGGTGCCCCAGCGGGAGCCGTCCGAACCCCATACAGTGGGAGCGATACCGGGTTCGTCGGAAACGCCCACGACTGCTGCGCCTGCGCCGTCGCCGAGCAGGAAGGAGATGGTGCGTTCGGTGTTGTCAATGAAGTCGGAGAGCTTCTCAACGCCGATGACCAGCACGTGCTTTGCGGTGCCTGCGCGGACGAGGGCGTCTGCCTGGGCGATGCCGTAGCAGAAACCTGCACACGCTGCGGAGATATCGTATGCGGGGCACTTGGAGCCGATTGCATCGGCGACCAGGGTTGCCAGGGAGGGGGTTGCGTAGGGGTGCGAGATGGTCGAGATGATGACCGCCTCAATGTCCTCACCGGCTACACCGGATGCCGCCAGGGCGTCCTTGGCGGCACCGATGGCGAGGTCAGTTACGGACTGGTTTTTGCTGGCGCGGTGGCGAGTTGCGATACCAGTGCGCTGCTTTATCCACTCGTCGGAGGAGTCGATTGCCTCAACGATGTCATCGTTGGGGACGATGACCTCACCGCGGGCTGCGCCGTAACCGAGGATGCGGGAGTAGCGGTTGATTTCGTACTGCTTGAGGGTAGTCACGTATTCAATCCTTAGTGCTGATGCTCGCAAGGCACTGTGTGCCTCGCATGTCTAAAGTGCATGTCTAGTGTGAAGGGTTCCTAGCGCAGGGAGAGCTGGGTTCTCTCCTCTGGCGTTTAGCCCTTCAGTGAGGCGAGGTCCTCGGGAGCGTTGATGGAGGTGCCGGGCACGCCACGCATCGCGCGCTTTGCCAGGCCGACCAGAGTGCCTGCGGGGGCGATCTCGATAATGCTGGTGACTTCACGTTCAACCAGGGTTGCCATGCACAAATCCCAGCGCACGGGGCTGGTCACCTGGGAGACGAGGGTCTTGACGAACTCTTCACCGGATGCCACTGCGGAACCATCGCGGTTGGTCAGCAGCGCGGAGGTCGGGTCGGATACCTGCAGGGCTACGGCGAACTCTTCCAGTGCGGGCACGGCGGGTGCCATTGCCTCGGTGTGGAATGCGCCAGCGACCTTCAGAGGGATGACGCGTGCGCGTGCGGGCGGGTTCGCGGCGAATGCTTCAATGGCGGGGATGGGGCCTGCGGCTACGATCTGGCCGCCGCCGTTGGAGTTTGCTGCGACGAGGCCTGCTGCGTCGATGGCTTCGCGGACGTTTTCTTCAACGCCTCCGAGTACTGCAGCCATGCCGGTCGGGGAGGCGGCTGCCGCCTCCGCCATGCCGTTGGCGCGCACGCGCACGAAACGCATTGCGTCTTCGTCGCTGAGTACGCCTGCAAGTGCCGCTGCTGTGATTTCGCCGACGGAGTGGCCCGCGAAGATGAGCTCTTCACCGTCCAGTTCGTGCAGTGCGAGACGACCGGTGACGATGCCTGCAGCCACGATGAGGGGCTGGGCGATTGCGGTGTCCTTGATGGTTTCTTCTTCGGCTTCAGTGCCGTAGTGAATTAGGTCGATGCCTGCCGCTTCGGAGAGTCGTTCCAGGTGCTCACGCACACCTTCAATCTCGAGCCAGGGGCTCAGGAAGCCTTTCTTCTGAGAACCCTGTCCGGGGCAAACGAGTGCGCGCATGCGGTGCGACCTTTCTAGTTTTTAATACTCGTACGCGGTGCCTCCGTAGAGACGGATACCACGGTTAGTCTGTTACCTATGCTACCTTGTTCAGCGGCTTTGCATAAACATCGCTGTGCAGAAAGTTTAGGGTGCACAGGATATCCAGATAGACATTGAACAGTGTATAGCTTAGATTGAATTCACCCATTCGTACAACCCGCACGGGCAAGATTCAAATAGAGAGACAGCTAACTTTCGGGTTCCACCCCTATGCTCGCGGATGCGCCCGAGCATACGTCTCCGCCAGACGCTTCATCGACACGTGCGTGTAAATCTGCGTGGTCGCCAACGACGAATGCCCCAATAGCTCCTGCACCGAACGAATATCGGCACCACCATCAACCAGATGAGTCGCCGCCGAATGACGCAAAACGTGCGCACCCGAGGCGGTTGTGTTCTCCACCGTGCGCAGCAAGCGGGTCAGATCCTCACGAATCTGACGGGCATTCGCACGCCCACCCCGAGGACCAATAAACAGAGCCGTCACGCCCTGAGCGCCCTCCGGAATCCACTGCGGACGACCATACGAAACCCAACGATTCAACGCCTTGAGCGCCGGGGTACCCAACGGCACCACTCGCTCCTTATTGCCCTTACCCAGCACGCGCACCGTCTTATTTGCCCGGTCCACACTTTGCAAATCCAGGCCGGTCAGCTCAGAGATACGCATGCCCGAGGCGTACAGCACCTCAACCACAGCTTCCAGGCGCAGCAGGCGCGCATCACGAGGATCCTGCACCCGGCGCTTCTGCAGAGTAGTCAGTAACTGGTTCATCTGCTCCTGGCTCAGCACCGGCGGCAGGTGATTCTCCCGCTTGGGGGTGCGCATACCGCGCGTGGGATTGGCGTGCACCAGTTCCTCATCCTGAGCCCAGGTGAAGAACGTACGCAGGGTCGAGCCGCGGCGAGCCACCGTAGAACGAGCCGCCTGCCGCAGATGTAGCGAACCCAACCACTCACGAATCAGGGACGCATCAATACTCTCCAGATGCCGCACACCGCGGCGCGCCATATAACCGAAAAAGCCCTCCAAATCCGAAATATAGGAACGAATCGTCTCTTCAGAACGGTGCTTCTCATAACGCAGAAAACGCTCAAAACGGTCCAGGGCGGGGCGGAATACTTCGCCAGAAACACCCAGCGCTGATTCAGGTAAGGCGGAGCCGGGCAGGGCTGAATCCAGGCGTTCACCGTGCCTCTGTGGGTTATCTGCGGCGAGGCTGCGGGTATAGGTCACCGGCAGGGTCGCAGAGGGAGCATCATCCCGGTTCTCGTCCCGGTATTCTTCCGGGTTCTCGTTCCGGTTTTCAGCCCAGTTTTCGTGCTGGCGGGCGGGGGTCATGCGTCCCTCCTTTCGTGGTTCCGGCTCCTGGGTCTAGCGGTATTGATGCTTCTCGACGTTGTATTTCTATTCCCCACGCATCTGCCGATAGGGCGGCGGGGTAGGCTCCGCACCAGTACGCGCAGGCCTACCCCAATTGTAGAGAGGTTCAGTCTCCTCTACATGCCGCCCTGTCATGACCGGCTCTCACAACCCGCTACTGCCTCAGGTGTTCAGTAGGGGTGTTCAGGGGCTCTTCTACGCTGCAACAGCCGGGCGGACCTTTCTCCAGCTTGTTCCGCTACTCTCCGCTAGGCCGCAGCGCTCCAGGTGGAACAGATCAGCCATCACGTCGCGAGCACTCAACCCAAGGGCTGCGGCAATCTCGTCCACGCCACGGTAGGAGCGCGGGCTCAAGTCATCCCAGACCCTGCTCTGCCGTTCGGTCAGCTCATCCAGCGTGCTAGAGGAGGCAGCCTGATCCCACTCGCTCTCGTGCTCGGTGCCCAGCTCGAAACCCGCGGCGGCATCGTATTCGAGAATGTCGGCGGCCTCGGTAAGTGTTTGCGCTAGTCCATCACGTAGCAGACGGTTCGTGCCCACCGAATTCGGCGAGTTAATCTGGCCCGGAACCGCCCAGAGAGTACGCCCAATCTCCATTGCGTGACGAGCCGTATTCAGCGCACCGGAACGCCAACGTGCCTCCACCACAATGGTATGCCGCGCTAACGCCGCAATCAGTCGGTTACGCTCCAGAAAACGCCACCGCGTGGGGGTATTACCCACACTTACCTCGCTCATGATGAGCCCTCGGTCAATAATCATGTTCAGCGCATCCGAGTTCTGCGCCGGGTACAGCCGGTCCAACCCACCCGCCATGAAAGCGATGGTCGGCAGGTCGCTACCCTGCTGGGTCAGCGCCGCCCGATGCGCCGCAATATCAATACCCATCGCACCGCCAGAAATCACCGTGTACCCGTGGCGTGCCAGCTCAGCAGTGAGGTGGGTAGTCGCCTCCGTACCGTAGATGCTCGGGTCACGCGAACCGACCAGCGCCACGCTCGGGGTAGAGGCCAAATCCAGCAGGTGCCGCGAATCGCCTCGGCACCACAGCCCGTATGGTCGAGCAGGCCCCAAATCGTTCAGCTGCGGCGGCCACAGCGGATCAGCAGGAGTGACCAGCCACGCCCCGCAGGTTGCCGCCATATGCGCCTCCGCGTACAGGGTGCGTTCCATGCGGCGGTTCCAGCGCAGGCGGCGGGTCGCGAGCAACTTGCCGAACTTATCGCGGCTCATCTGATGCTCACCCGGCGTGTAGTAGCCATTCGCGCTGGAGAACAGGGCGGACTCCCCTGCCGCAGGCGCACCCACCGAGTGCAGAAATTCACTGAGCTGTTCGTCCGGTTCGCCGTTCTCCCAGGTGTACTCATCCGGGATATGCCCGGTCAACAGGTAGTGCAGGGTCAGCGGCGCACCCAGGCTGGCGAGGGATTCGACCACGAGCTCATCGGCGGGCTCCGCGTAGCGCATCAGTTGAGCGGTGCAGCAGCGGATGTACTCACGACACGCCGCCTCAAGCTCCGGCGCGCTGAGGGCGGGATTGAACAGGGGCTCAGGAGTGAACAGATGTACAGGATCAGAGCCGCTGGAGGCTGTGCCCACCGCCGGTTCGGGGCGCTCGCTCTGTAGCCCCTCACCCTGTAGCTCCTCTCCCGGCTGTTCCTCCCGGCTCAGTTTCTGCTGATTCATCTCTTCCAGATACACCGGGTTCAGGCAGGAGGCGAGGAATCCCGGCAACCGCGCCCCGTTGTATGGGCTCGGCGAAGGCTCCTGCCCCAGCGACAGGATATGAGCCGCCCTCTCACGCACCAGGGCGTGCACATCCAGAGTGCGACTGGGCAGGCGGATTTGCAGTACCTCCTGTACAAAATCCTCAGCCGCGCTCTCTTCTGGCGCTTGCTCTTCCAGTGCTGTTTCTCTCAGCCCATAATCTTTCAATTCGGTATCTTCAACTCGTTTTCTCAGTTTCTTCTCACTCATGACGTTCTTCTCCTCTCGTGGGTGATTCCTTCTATAAACCAGCACGCTATGTCAACTGTCTCTATTTCAGCTGCCCCTGCTGCCGCAGGAAAAGCGCCACATCCAGATGCTCCCGGCTCGGGTAGGCGGCACCTTCCAAATCAGCGAGGGTCCAGGCGATACGCAACACCCGGTCATAGCCGCGAGCCGTCAGCGTTCCTCGATCCACGGCGGCGTTCAGCTCGCCGGTGAGCTTCGCATCCAGACGCAGCGGACCTCGCAAAATTTTGCCGTTCATCTCCGCATTCGTTTTCAACCCGTACGGTTCCAGGCGCTCCCGCTGAGCCTGCCTCGCCGCCATAACGCGCTCGCGAATCTGCGCCGAGCTCTCATTCACCTGACCGCCCGCAAGCTCCGTGGACGACACCTTCGGAACCGTCACATTCACGTCAATACGGTCCACCAGCGGGCCGGACAGCCGCCCAAAATAGGCGCGACGCTCACGCGGAGCACACGTGCACTCCGTACCGGTACCCACGTTCATGCCACAGGGGCACGGGTTCGCCGCCAGAATCAGCTGAAAACGCGCCGGATACGTCGCCGATGCACTCGAACGGTCCAGAGTCACGGTCCCCGACTCCAGGGGTTGACGGAGCGAATCGAGCACCGTGCGTTTAAACTCCGGCGCCTCATCGAGAAAGAGCACGCCGCGGTGCGCTTTAGACACGCAGCCTGGGCGGGGAATGCCGCTGCCGCCACCCAAAATCGCTGGCGCGGAGGCGCTATGATGCGGCGCCTCAAACGGCGGCTGACGCACCAGCTCGCTCAGGTGCTCCCCCGCCGAGCAGAGGGAACGAATCGCGGTCACCTCCATCGCGGCATCGTTGTCGAGGGTCGGCAGGATGCTCGGCAGGCGCTCCGCCAGCATGGTTTTACCCGAACCAGGCGGTCCGGTCAGCAGCATATGGTGACCACCCGCAGCGGCAATTTCCAGGGCGAAACGGCCCTGTGACTGACCGGCGACATCGCTCATATCCGAGGGAATTTCAGCCGGTTTCACTACCGGTACGCTCGCCTCAGTCTGCGGGGCGGGCGGGTAGGTCAGCTTCTGACTCTCCGCGCCGAGAGCGGCAAAAACCTCTGCCAAGCAGCGGAAACCGCTCACCTGCGCGCCGGGGATGAGCGCCGCCTCCTCAGCATTTTCGGCGGGCACAATCACGCGGTGGTGTCCGGCATCCACGGCAGCTTTGACTGCCGGCAGGATGCCCGGCACGGGGCGTAGCGTTCCGTCCAGTCCCAGCTCACCCAAAAAAACGCTATCGCCGCTGGGGTGCAGTTTCTTCTCCGCCTGTAGCGCCGCAACCACAATGGCTAGATCAAACGCAGAGCCGCGCTTGGGTAGGGTCGCCGGGGTCAGGTTCACGGTGAGTCGGTGCTGAGTGAGGGTGATGCCGGTATTCTTCGCGGCGGAGCGTACACGCTCTTTCGACTCGTTAAGGGCGGTATCGGGCAGGCCCAGTAGCACGAAGCCGGGCAGGCCCTGTGAAATATCAGCCTCGACGTCAACAATGTGCCCACGCAAGCCCACGAGCGCCACGGAATAGGTGCGTGCGAATCCCATTACGCCACCGCCTTCAGATGCTCGAAGGTGAAGGTTTCGCAGGATCCAGTCACCGCAATTGCGTCAATGCGAAAGCGCGGAAAATCCAGGTTCTCGCGCAGCCTGCACCAAAGAATCGCCAGCGAGCGCGTGCGGCGCGCCTTATCGCGGTCAATAGACGCGAACGGGTGCCCAAAATCTTCGCTGCTGCGGGTCTTGACCTCAATAAAAACCAGTTCGTCCTCGGGGTCAATGGCGATCAGGTCGAGCTCACCGCGGATTTGTTCGTATTCCAGTCCGGCAGGCGGGCGCCAATTCCTCTCCAGAATCCGGTAGCCATTCGTCTCCAGGATGCGGGCGGTCAGTTCCTCGCCCCATCTACCGACGCTGTGGGCGCGGGGTGGGGTTCGGTGGATTCGGAGTCTGTTGGGTGCGTTTTGGGTTGTGGCGTGGGCTGTTATTCGGGCTGTTGTCATGGGTCTCTCCCGGTAGATAGCGGTAGTGCTTCTACTGTGCCCGCCGCGCGCGTGCCCGAACGTGGTTAACGAAAAACTGTGGATAACCTCAGTTCTCAGAAGGAATTAGAGGTTATCCACAGCTATTTATTTGAAATTTTGGGGCATATTTTTCAAAAACGCCGCTCGGGTGCCAATTCACCGCGTCATATTCGCGTAGTTTCATCGCGCGGTTTCATCACCTAAGTTCTGCCGCCCAGCAGCTCGGCACTGGTGCGCTTACCTCCGGCAAGGCGGTGAATCAGGCCTGAGCTAGGCGTTAAAGTCCGGCATTTCCGGCACGGTGAACTCCTGGTTGGGCAGGCGCTCCTCCACGTTCACATCACGCACCGAGTATGCGTGCACCTTCTTCACAAAGCGGTTGGAGCGGAATACATCCCACACCCACACGTCGCTCATGCTCACCTCAAAGTAGAGGGTGCCGTCCTGCACCTGCGGGGTGACGTCCACCTGGTTTGCCAGGTAGAAGCGTCGGTCGGTTTCTACCGCGTAGCTAAAGAGCGACATGACGTCTTTGTATTCGCGGTAGAGCGCCATTTGGGCGTCGGTCTCGTAGTTTTCGAGGTCTTCTGCGCTCATTACTCTTCCTTTCCTGGGCTTTCTTAGTACTGATTCAGCGGTGGCACGTTAGGCTTTCGCCAGCTTCCGAGGCGCGGTCTTCAGGAACGCCACGCGCCCTAGCCGCGCTGTGTCGCGGCGGCCTTAATCTGCTCGGCGGTCGCCGGAAGCGACCATGACAGTCGATGCTGCGGGCTGGGGCCCTGCACGCTAATCGCCTCGCGGTGAGCGGCGGATCCGTAGCCCTTGTTGTTTGCCCAGCCGTACCCCGGGTAGCAGGCATCCAGCTGGACCATCAGCTCGTCACGTTCCACCTTCGCAACCACCGATGCGGCGGCAATGGAGGCGCATTTGTAGTCGCCCTTAATGACCATGGTCACCGGCATCTGCGCGGGCTCACCTGCGCCCTCCCATGCCTGGGCGAGCAGTGCGTTATAGTGTGCCTGCGCCGGGTCCGGTGCCAGCGCACTGAACAGGTCCTCCTGCGGAGGGGTAAACCAGCCGTGCTTACCATCCAGCAGGGCGGCGTCGGCACGGTATCCGCGGCGCGCCAGCTCAGCGAGCGCACGCTGAGCGGCAAGTCTCAGCGAGAGGGTCATGCCGAGCCGGTCAATATCTGCCGGTTCCACGTGGCCGACTGCCACGGCGCACCACTGGCGGATTTCGGGAACCATGGATTCGCGGCGTGCCGGTGAGAGTGCTTTGGAGTCGATTAGCCCGCCCACTTCGAGGGTGGCGTCCGGGGTGAGGATTGCGACGCCCACGGTGACCGGGCCCGCCATGGAGCCGCGGCCCACCTCGTCGATTCCGGCAACCGTGCGGGTGCCGGAGGCGAAGAGCTGCTGCTCGTATTCGAGGTCGGCGGCAGGCGGTGTTGTCTTCGCAGGCTTAGATTGAGCGGGTTTCCTTGCACTCTTCTGAGCGCTCACCATCATTCCCAAGCTCGCTTACTCGCTCGGGGTGGAGGTCGGCTCGGGAATCGAGGAGAACACTGAGCTCTGATCCTGTAGCAGACCGAAGTGGTTCAGCGGCCACGCCACCACGAATACGTTACCCTGCACGTCGTCCTTGGAGATGAACGCGGTGCCGTCGCTAATGTGGTAGCGGGAGTCGGCGGAGTTGCTGCGGTGGTCACCCATCACGAAGTACTTGCCGGCGGGCACGGTCACCTTGAAGGGGATCTCCGAGGGCTGGTTGCCGGGGTACAGGTACGGTTCGGTAATTTCTACACCATTGACCTTGACCTTGCCGTTTCCGTCGCTTTCGACCACGTCACCGGGGGTACCAATAACACGCTTGACTAGGTAGTTCGATGAGGTATCCGGCAGAATACCCATGAAGGACAGGCCGTCCTTGAGCGGGTTGCTGGATTTTTGGGTGGAGGGAATCCAACCCTGAGAGTCCTTGAAGACAATGACGTCGCCGCGCTTGGGATTGCTAAAGTAGGAGCCCGCCACGTTAATGAACACGCGGTCGTTCACCTGCAGGGTCTGCTCCATGGAGCCGGAGGGAATGTAGAAGCCACGCAGCAGGAAGGTCTTGACCAGGAATGCGATGACCAGCGCGTAGAGGATGACAGTGCCGCCCTCGCGTGCCTGTACCCAGAGCCATTCGCCGAGTCGGCCTTCTTCCTGCGCCTGGGAGTAGGTCAGCTCTGCTTGTTCGGCGCGCTTTGCCTTGCGGCGTTCCTTGGGGGTCATTTCGGAGAAGTCCTTGGTAGTTTCCACATCTGCGGTAGTCTCCTCATCGCCGGTTTCTTCACGCTCGGTATTCTTCACCGCGGCGTTCTTCTTCGCTTCCTTCACGGAGGAAGAAGTCACGGCGGCGCTTGCCTCGGCGCTAGCTACCAGCTCACGAGTGCTCTCGGTATTACATTCGGTCGCCCCGGTAGCGTCCGCATTCTCTGCGGCGCTCTGCTCAGTAGCTGCATTCTCAGCTGTGGCCTTCTCAGCGGCGAGACGTGTGAAGTATTCTTCCATTTCTCGGCGCTCGCGGCGGCTTTGAGGCTGGTATCCCTCAGGGAAGGGGCTGGTGTTCGCAGTGTTCTTGTCGTCTGCCATGCTGGAGTGAGCCTTTCGTTTGAGAGATACCTAGCTCGGGTGAAACGGTACCTAGCTATTGTATCGAGAGTGCTTGCGCTCTTGGGCTTTTATTTTCTGAGAGCGGCAAGGTTCTCAGAATATGCAAAAACCGCTCCTTGCTCGCGGAATGCGGTTGGGGAGCGGTTTGCAACAGAATTCTGTATCTATAAAGATTAGAACTCGCGCTTCTCGCGGATACGAGCAGCCTTACCGTGGCGGTCGCGCATGTAGTACAGCTTTGCACGACGGACGTCACCGCGGGTCACAACTTCAATCTTCTCGATGGAGGGAGAGTGAACGGGGAAGGTACGCTCAACACCAACGCCGAAGGAAACCTTGCGGACGGTGAAGGTCTCGCGAACGCCTGCACCCTGGCGGCCAACGACGAAGCCCTTGAAGACCTGGATACGGTGGTTCTTACCTTCAACGATTTTAACGTGAACGTTCAGGGTGTCACCGGGGCCGAATGCGGGGATGTCGTCACGGAGGGACTTCTTGTCGAGGAAGTCAAGAGTCTGCATAGTTGTAGATCTCCAGAGCCATCTGCCGCAGGTCAAATAGACTCAGATTGCTCTGCCCCACTGCGGGACAGAAAACTTTATGCTTCGGACAGGATTGGTGCCCGAAGGTTGACATCGTTGGTCGCTCTTCCCCCTGCGGCAGGGGCGTGCCCGATGTCAACACAATGCTCCATTATCCCAATGCACCCGCGTTTATGCAAGCATCCGGGGAACACTTTTAGAAGGGGGGTTCGTCACTCTGCACTCCCCCACCCTCGGATGCGCCGTTCTGCACAGGAGCATACTGTTGCGTGTACTGAGGCGCCTCCTGCAATGGTGCACCCGAGTGCGGCGTACCCTGCTGCGTCGTGTCCTGCTGAGGTACCCCCTGCATGGAACCCTCGTTGACCGTACGCTTCTCCACGGTGCGGGCGAAGGTGCTCGTACCGTAGTTCAGGTCGTGACCGATACCGAGGGCATCCACTTCTACCGTGGTGCCCTGCGTGCCGTCTTCACGGTTCCAGCGGCTAATACGCTGGCGGCCACTCACGACCAGCGGTTGCCCCTTCTCAATGGAGGTGGCGATGTTCTGGGCGAGGCGGCGGTAGGCTTTCACGGTGTACCAGTTGGTGGTGCCTTCTTTCCAGGTGCCGGTAGCGTCTTGCCAACGCGGGGTGCTGGCGAGGCGAAAGTTCACGACGGGCACCCCATTGGGCAGGGTGCTCAGTGTCGGGTCGGAAGCGGTGAATCCACGGATCAGGATGGTGTCGCTCATGGTTTCTCCTTAGAAACTAGTGGGTGGGTTCCTCCACCCTGCCAGCATTGACCCGACTCTGCACCTGGCGGTTACCGCTTCTGTGGATAACCTCACGTTTTACGGTTTTGGGTACCGCCTGTGGATAGAGTTTTTGAACTTTTCACCCCGTTTTTTCAAAATCTACCCGCAGGCAGTGCACTCCCCACAGAAATATGACGACTACTCCCCATCCGACATCACGCCCGCGGCCCCCAAAGCTACCTCCACAAAACCCCACCACACCCGGCATCATGATAGGCATTTCAGCGTCGGGGCGGCTATTTTTTTGCCCTCACGTTAACTATTTCTATCCCACGCGCTCTATCCTTGATGATGCGGTGCACTCAGCCGCATCCCGATCTACCCCTGGAGTTTCCGTGAGCAAAAAGCCCATCAACAGCAACGACCTGCCCACACTACAGGATCTTCAGCGGATTCAACGCAACCTGCCCAAGCTGCCCGACTCGATGGACCCACAGAAAAAGCGTCTCATTTACGGTCTGCTCGCTGTGTTTGCCGTTATCTTGCTGATTATTGGCCTAGTCTACGTGAGTAAGAACGGTGTGGACGGCATGCTCGGTTCGGAGGCGACGACCTCCGCCACCGATGAGGGAGAAACCACCGTTGCCACAGAAACCCTCGCCGAGGTCAAGAACCCGTACAAGGCGGTTGATCTCGCGACCGCGCTCGCACCGGATCTGGCGACCGCGAAGAGCGAGCTGGTATCCCTGCAGGTGAAGGAACGCGCGTCGAAGGCTGGCTACTCTCGTGAACAGTTCGGCCCCGCTTGGGATGACGTTGACGGTAACAAGTGCAACACTCGCGACGACATTCTGCGCCGCGATCTGACCAACCTTCGTTTCAAGGTCAGGACCCACGCATGCACCGTAATTAGCGGCACTCTGAATGACCCGTACACCGGCAAGACCATTGAGTTCAAGCGCGGCAAGAAGACCTCCGCAGCCGTGCAGATTGATCATGTGGTGGCTCTTTCGAACGCGTGGCAGACCGGTGCGCAGGATCTGACCGCAGAGCAGCGCCGCCAACTGGCGAACGACCCAGAAAACCTGCTCGCTGCAGACGGCCCGGCAAACCAGCAGAAGTCCGATGCAGACGCCTCCGATTGGCTGCCGAGCAACACCGCCTACCGCTGCACCTACGTGGCACGCCAGGTGCACGTGAAGGCGAAGTACAAACTGTGGGTCACCGCGGAGGAAAAGAAGGTTATGGAGCGCGTCCTTAACTCCTGCAAGGGCACCAACCCAACCAAGAAGTAATCCCAGCCAAGAAATAGCCTCCCGGCACCTCGCGGCACACCAACGCAAAAACTATAAAGAAAACCGCCCCGCACCCTGAGTTTAGGGTGCGGGGCGGTTTCTGCATGTGGCGCCCCAGGAGGGAATCGAACCCCCGACCAAGAGATTAGAAGGCTCCTGCTCTATCCTCTGAGCTACTGAGGCCTTCCTCTAGGGTACATGAGAATTTATGCTTCTCCTGCACCGCGCCTCTCACGCGGGGGCCGGTCCACTGGGCAGCGCATCCGGCTGGCCCGACATCCGGTAAGCACGACCGGGATTTACACCGGGAGTTCGCGCTGGGAATTCACGCTAGGAGCCTATCTTGGCGGCTTCCCGTTCTGCCTTTTTCACCTCGCGGCGGCGGGTACGACGGCTTGATGCGCCGGGGAACAGCTGCCACCACAGGCGGATGGCGGTGCGGCGAATCTGCGTGGGGTGCAGGCTCACGTACACCAGGCGGCGGGTTGCCGGGTCGAGGGCCACCAGGTAGATGATGTAGCCCAGGCAGATGACGGTCGCGATGAGTCGGCCCATGTCCTGGTTGAAGTCACGCAGGTAGGGCGATACGTTCAGCTGGTCGCTCACACCGTACGCCATGAAGAACAGCGTGGTGATGAAGTACCACATGAGCTGGAAGTGCGAGCGCAGACCGGTTGCGGCGAGCATCGGGATTGCCCAGAGCAGGTACCAGGGCTGAATCATGGGGCTGCACAGGAGCATGAACAGGATTGCGAGGCCGGCATGGCGGACGATGTTGCGGTCGCGTCCAACGAATGCCATTGCCATAGCGCCGAGCATGCCGATGCCCTTGCCGACGGTCTCGATGAGCTTGCGTATGACCTCGAAGGCGTCGCCCTGAACGAACAGGGAGGCGGCGCCGATGACCAGGCCGAAGGGGGTGTACCAGATGTACTGGCCGCCGGTGGTAGACAGTGCCCTAATCCAGCCGAATTCCAGTCCGGTTACCCAGCCCATGAGCGTCATTTCAGCAAGCAGTAGCACGCCGGAGAGGGCCCAGAAGATGAACTTGCGCGGCCAGGAGGCGTTCTTACCCGCCCAGAGCAGACCCACGAAGGGCAGCACCACGAGGGCAAGCGGCTTGACAGCAACGCCGAGGGCTACGAAGGTCACGCCGAGTGGGCCGCCCCACCAGGTGTCGCGGTAGCGCTTGGCGTAGTAGAGGCCGCCGAGCATGAACATGGTCATGAGTGAGTCGTTGTGGCCGCTGGCGATGAACGATGCGATGAACAGCGGGTTCGGGCCGATCTGCCAGAGGGCGCGGACCTGATTGAAGCCGTGTGCCTTAGCGAGTTTTGCCACGTAGAAGAGGATGCCGATGACCGCGAACACGGAAAGCAGGCGGAAGTAGAAGAGGGAGAGGTCGATGTTCTCCCCCGCCAGGTGCACAATCCACTCTTCGAGCTTGAGTGAGACCGGTCCGTACGGGGGTGGAGATTCCGCCCACATGGGGTCCGCACCGTTCTGCATGAAGTTCGAGATCTCGGAGACACCGTGCTTGTACGGGTTGAGGCCGTGCGCCATGACCATGCCCTGCCCGTAGTAGGAGAACATGTCGCGGCTGTAGATGGTGAAGGCGAAGACCTGCGGCAGAGACCAGCTGGTGATGACGGCAATCATCCAACGCATGGTGTTGGGTTCGTTCCAGTCACCCATTTTCTGGTAGATGCGCAGCCATTCACGGCACATGATCATGGCGCCGAGGGCGAGCATAATAATACCGGTAATGACCCATGCGGCTTCGAATCGGATGGCGCGGATAATGTCGTAGCGCCAGAAGTTAGAGCTGTCGGCGAGCCAACCGACGGCGTAGGAGCCGAGGGTGACCATGATGGAGCCGATAGTGCCGATAATCAGCGTACGCAGACGATGATTATTGACGTAGTCCAAGAGTTTGGGTGAGAGAGGTGCGTCGTGTGCGCTGGGGGTGGTGAGCCAGTGTGCTAGCTCCTTTAGTGCGCGCATAACTCCCTTTCTGTCTGCATCGTCCTTCTGGCTTTTATCATACCGGAGCCCTTGGATGCACTTGTGAGAATCACTGTTATGAAGAAGCTTGTGAACATACCTCAGGGGCACGCAGAGTGGCGCAGTTCTCCCTCGATGCTGCCGTTTGTGCATCCTCTTGCGCCCTCTTGCACCCTTTTGTGATGTGCTATCCACCGGGTCGGCGGTGTTTGGGGGTAGAGTGGGAGGGTGAGTATTTCTAGTGAACGTATTGTATGGATTGACTGTGAGATGACCGGCTTGGACGTGGAGAATGATGCTCTCGTCGAGGTGGGCGTTCTGGTCACGGATGCCGATTTGAACATTCTGGGTTCCGGTGTTGAGTTCGTCATTAAGCCCGGTGACGAGTCTCCTGCCGGCGCGCTGGAGAGCATGAATGACTTTGTGCGTTCGATGCATGAGGCCTCGGGTCTACTGCCCGATATTGAGCACGGTGTGTCAATGGATTACGCGCAGGAGCAGGTGCTTCGCTACATCAAGAAGTATGTTCCGGTGGCGGGCAAGGCGCAGCTGGGCGGCAACTCGGTGGGCATGGATAAGCGTTTCCTGGAGCGTTACATGCCCGAGGTCATGGCGCACCTGCACTACCGTGTAATTGATGTGTCGACCATTAAGGAGCTGGCGTCGCGCTGGTACCCGGCGGCTCGTCACAGCGCCCCGGCGAAGACCGGTAACCATCGCGCACTGGGTGATATCAAGGACTCGATTGATGAGTTGAAGTATTACCGCCGCACTATTTTTGTGCCGCAGGGCCCGGATGCGATTGCTTCGGCGCAGATTGCGCGTGAGGTGGAGACTGAGCGAGCCACACGTGAGGCGGCTGAGTGCGAGGCTGAGGCGTCCGTTTCTGAGGCATCCAAGGCGTAAGCACGGACTGTAACAAGCATCACGGCTTTTTGATTTGGCAGGTTTCTGAATCTCCTGTACAGTAGTATCCGTTGCGTATCGCAAGGGAAACCAAGCGAAGCACATGGTGGTCGTAGCTCAGTTGGCAGAGCGCCTGGTTGTGGTCCAGGAGGTCGCGGGTTCAACCCCCGTCGATCACCCCGATGGAAAGGGTCGTTATGGTTATCCGTAACGGCCCTTTCGTTTACCCTCGATTCGGTTTGCCCGCACACGGTGTACCGGAACAGAGCTTTTACACCCGCACTTTAAACTAGCGAGCGGGAACAGGGCGCACCACATCTTCACGAGGTAATTCTTCACGAGGTAGGCGCATCCGTTAAGTTCCCACCCAACAGTTCCCGTTCAACACAAGCAAAGGATGATTCCGTGGCTATTCGCCCCATCGTTATTCACGGCAACCCCGTTCTGCACCGCCCAGCGGCACCCGTCACCGAGTTTAATGATGAGCTCAAGGAGCTCGTGGCTGACATGTACGAGACTATGGACGCATCCAACGGTGTGGGTCTAGCGGCACCGCAGATTGGTGTGGGCCTGCGCATCTTCACCTACAAGATGGAGAATGAGGACGGCGTTCCCCCGCGCGGCTGCATCATCAACCCGGTATTGACCTTGGGCAAGATTTCTACCGCTGACCCGGACCCCTACGAGGAGGAAGAGGGTTGCCTGTCCTTCCCCGGTTACGGCTTCCCCCTCAAGCGTGCCGAGTGGGTGACCGTGAACGGTCTTGACGAGCACGGCAACCCCGTCCAGTTTGAGGCAACCGGGTGGTTTGCACGCTGCATGCAGCATGAAACCGATCACCTGGACGGCAAGCTGTACGTGAACCGCCTGAACAAGAAGTGGACCGGCAAGATGAAGAAGGTCGTGAAGAAGGAAGGCTGGACCGTCGACGGTAACTCCTGGATGCCCGGCGTAGACCCGGATCCGTTCGGTCACTAATCACGAGCACTTCTGGAGGTCAGAGACCTTTCGAGAAGTTTTAAACGAAGACCGCGAATGCGCTTGAGCGTGCATTCGCGGTCTTCGTTTTCGATCAGTCGATGATGTTTTTCATCAGTCAACAGCAACGTGAAACGGGTCATCCTATGAGCCGGGTTCTGTCTAAAACGCCGCCCGAAGGGGCATTTCGAGGCAATCATCTATCTAGGACGTACGTTGCCGTACGTCTCAAGCAGCCTACCCGAATACGCACCCCACCTCCATGAAGGAAGCTAACGGGGATCGGGCGCACTACCCTACCATGGCGTATTCTGTTTGACCTTGCTCCGAATGGGGTTTACCTAGCCGGGCACGTCACCGCGCCCGCTGGTGGTCTCTTACACCACCCTTTCACCCTTACCGCGGCGAACCGCGGCGGTTTACTTTCTGTGGCACTAGCCTGCGGGTTACCCCGAGTGGATGTTATCCACCATCCTGTGCTGTGGAGCCCGGACTTTCCTCGAAACACGTATGCCTCGCGATTGCCCGGACGGCCCGTTTCACCCAACCCATTATACGCACAACCTTGGAGGTGGCTTGTCCCGGACTCCCTCACGGGTACACAGGGGCGTGTTGGGGGCACACCGGCGTCTCGCGGGTACACTGGAGAGATGCTGATTCTTCTTCCCCCCTCCGAAGGTAAAACCTCCGCCCCCACTGGTAACGCGCCCGTATGCTTTGCTGACCTCTCGTTCCCTGAGCTTACGGCTGAGCGTGAGAGCGTTCTGGAGGAGCTGGCGCAGGTAAGCGCCGGCGTAGACGCTCTGGCGGAGCTCAAGGTGGGTTCCTCTCTCAAAGCAGAGGTGGAACGCAATACGCGCCTGCTGACCGAACCAGCACAGCCCGCGATCCGCACCTACACTGGCGTGCTCTTTGAAGCACTGGATTATGCAAGCTTCTCCCCCGCCGAACGCGATGCCGCGCACTGGTCGCTACTAATTTCTTCGGCGCTGTGGGGTATTCTGCGCCCCGAGGACGCGATCCCCGCCTACCGCCTGTCGATGGGCGTAAAGCTGGGTTCGGTGGGTGCGCTTGCCTCCTTCTGGAAGGGCGCGTTAGGTACCGCTCTGGAGGCGACCGCGAAGGACCAGCTGATTCTGGATTGCCGTTCTGCAGCCTACGCGAAGTCGTGGGTGACTTCCCCGTCACAGACTCTGGCGGTTCGTGTGGAGCGTGTGGCGGCTGATGGGTCGCGTAAGGTCGTCTCGCATATGGCGAAGCATTACCGTGGCCTGTTTGCGCGCTACCTGATTCAGCCGGGTTTGGCGGCTCGTCCTATTGGTGGTTCCACAGCGGGTATTGCCGAATTTTTGGAGGCGGTCAGCGAGGACTGGTCGGTGGAGTGCACTCTGCCGACGGCGCGTAAGGCGGGTGTTTTGACTCTGTTGGTGCATGAGCAGTAGGTTGCCCAATTATTTGTTTTCGCCTATTTTTTACATCATATTGAAGATTTTTTAACTATTTTCTAGGGGCTTAAGCCTGTATCGCCCCCCCTGTAAAACCACTTTCCCACATTTGCGGCGCTTTCGATGCTCAGCACATGGTCAGTCATGGTGAGCTGGTCACTCTGATCGGCGCATTCCAGGCTCGCGCTACGTAAGGTCGTTTAGACCGCTCGCGTTCGCAGGGTGCCCCCCCCCCAAAAAAAAGTAATGCCCTGCCTTTACGTTCTTTTGAGAATCCTTGATGAAAGATTCCTGTCGGACGCGTACAGGCCGGGCTTTACTGTGTCTATTTCTTGGCTCTTGGCAGCTCTTCAGCCGCTACTTTGAGCGTTTACTGTTCAGTCAGGCTGGTCCATGTGACAGCGGGTTCGGTGCTTGCCGAGTGCGCCTCCTGACCGGTTGCCACGCCAGTGGAGACGGTGAAGTCCCACGGGTCGGTGTTCAGCGTGGACAGCTTCGTTTCGATGGTGAAGCCGCGCTCAGCGAGCAGGGCGCGCAGGCGGTTTGCCGCCGACTGCAACCACAGGGATTCGCTGGCTGCGTGGGAACAATCAATCAGAGCGATGTTGCTGCCGTCAACTCGTGCAGTTTCACGGAATTCACTGGCGGGGTGGTGGCGCAGGTCGGCGGTGATGTACACCTGCGCGTCGGTGGCGCGCACGGCGCCGAAGAGAGAGTCACCGGCACCGCCGCAGAGGGCGACGCGGCGGATTGGCTGGTCGGCGCGTCCGGCGATGCGCAGGCCACCGGCGGTTGCGGGCAGCACCGCAGCGAGGCGTTCTGCCAGTTCCTTGAGGGTGATTTCTTCGGGTAGGGTGCCGAGGCGACCGGTGCCTACCGTGTGTTCCTGTTCGTCGAGTACCTGGGTTTGTGCTTCGGTAAGCGGTTCACAATCAATCAGGCCGATAGCCTCACAGAGTGCTTCATTCACGCCTTCAACGGCGGCATCTGCGTTGGTGTGCGCGCCAAGCAGGCCGCATCCGCCCTCGATGAGGGTGTGCAGAATGTTGCCCTTGTAGTCGCTGTCGGGGATGAACTTTGCGCCGCGCAGCAGCAGCGGGTGGTGGGTGATGAGTAGCTGCGCGCCTTCAGCTACGGCTTCTTCGGCGGTGGCGGTGAGGGCGTCTACTGCGAAGAGAACAGTGCTCACTTTAGCAGCGCCACGTCCGGCGACGAGGCCGGATGCGTCCCATCCGGCAGCGAGCTGCGGCGGGAAGAGCGTGTGGAAGGCGTCGATGACTTCTGCAAGGGTGGGGGTTTCTAGTTTTTCAGTCATACCTCTATTGTGGCAGGTGGCGGTTTACGCCGAAGCATGCGTCTGCTTAGGAATATTCTGTGGCTCTGCGGTGTTCTTTAGGTAGTGTGGATTTCTAAATGTTAGTTCGAGGCTCACTATTTGAGGAGGAATCATGACTGATGTTGTGCTTGCTGGCGGCTGTTTCTGGTGCCTGGATGCGGTGTACCGCCAGTTCTGCGGGGTTGAGGTGAGCGTCTGCGGCTACACGGGCGGCGATACTCCCGACCCTAATTATCGTTCGGTGTGTTCGGGCACGACCGGGCATCAGGAGGCGGTAAAGCTCAGTTTTGACCCGCAGGTGATTGACCTGGATACGGTGTTGGATATTTTCTTCACGAGTCACGATCCGACGAGCTGGGATCGTCAGGGCGCGGATACCGGTTCGCAGTACCGTTCAGTGCTTTTCTACGCGGATGAGCAGCAGCGTGAGGCGTTTGAGCGTGCGGTGGCGCGTGCTCAGCAACTGTACCCCTCCCCCATTGTTACGGAGATTAAGCCCCTGGGCGTGTTCTATGAGGCTGAGGAGTATCACCAGAATTATTACGCGTTGAATCCGGCGCAAGGTTATTGTGCGTTTGTGGTGAGCCCGAAGGTGGCTCAGGCACGCCGTAATTTTGCGCATCTGCTCCGTTAGCCGGTGCTTCCGGATCAGTCGAGGTGTATTCCGTTGTTCACCCTGTAGCTGTCTTTTATTGTGTGGCAGCTACGGGGTGTCTTCGTATGCGCCCGGCTATTTGTTGTTCATCTGCGTTTTGGGGTTGTTATAAGGTACGCCGGGTATGATGGGGGTGTCAACTCACTCAATTTCCTTTGTTGACTTCCTATGAAAGGCTGATCATGACGAGCCCTTCCCTCACTTCTGCTGGTATGTCCCGCCGCGTGGCACTGGGTGCGACCGGTGCCGGCGTGCTGGCTGCCTTGACTGCGTGCGCTAGAGATATCCGCCCGCTGGCTGAAGGTTCGGCATCTAGCTCCGCTTCCGCGAGTGCTTCCGGAAACGCTTCGGCTACTGCTTCCGCATCTGCTTCTTCGGACAAGTCCTATAAGGGCTTTGTGAAGTTCGATAACTTCGAGAAGAACGAGGAATACGTTCCCGCCACTGCCGAAAAGAAGGCGCAGAACGTGCCCAAGCCTCTCGTTCCGGCAAACATGAACGAAGATAACGTTGATGGCATGTATGCGTTCATTGGCTACTGGCTGGCGAGCTTTAACTATGCGTTGATGACCGGCGATACTGAGCCGATGAAGAAGGCTGACCCTGCAGATGTGTATGCGAGGAGTCTGCAGGAACTTACGCTCATGTACGAGAGCGATCTGGGCTGGATCTACGGTACGGATACCCCGGTTACTCTTGAGCTCATTAGTGGTTCTCCACAGAAGGCGTCCGGTAAGGGTACCCGTCGTTACACCTGGCCGGCATACATGAACTACAGCGCCGATGCGAAGATTCATCGTGAGGATACGTCTGACCAGCCCTTTATGACCGCTTCTAGCCCGAATGGCAAGCTAATGAAGGTTGCCGTGGAGTACAAGGACGGTAAGTGGATTATGCTCACCGGCGACGAAGATTCTCCTTCGTCGGCTTCCGGTTCTTCCTCTAGCTCTTCTGCTGTCTAAGACTCTCATCCTACTGAGTTAAGACATAACAGCTTGAGGTAGGCTTCTCCCCCGCCTGCGGTAATGCACCGTGGGCGGGGTTTCTTTGTGCCGAATCTCTGCCGTAACTCTGCGGAGTCTCAGGGAACACCCAGGGGAAAACCCTACGGATATTCGGGGTAGGAGGAGCGGCGCTTGGGTGCGCTTAACGTATATACATTGACGTACTGATAAGTCTTTACAGGGCGTTTACGTCTGCTCTGGTGCACGGCGTCGTTATTTGTTCTGTATTGGATCCAACGAAGAGCTTCTGATGACTATCTTCTTCACTCGACGTACTCTTCTGGAGTTGGTGCGACCGGTATTCATGCGGCTCTGACTGCGTGCGCAAGCAATATTCGCCCGCTGGATGATCCGAGCGTAGTTGACCCGCTGCTCCCCCACAAGGGCGAATTGAAGTTCAATAGCTACAAGTCCACCGGAACGTACCGCCCCGCAAGCTCCACGAAGAAAGTAGAAAACCCGCCCATGCCCGCCCCTCCCGATGGCATGGAGCGTAAGACGAGGTCAGGTATGTACCTTGCTATAGGCTACTGGGTCGCATCCCTGAATTATATGGTGATCACCGGTGACGCTAAACCGCTCAAGGTCGTGAACCTGGACACCATCTACGTGCAGAAAATGGAAGCATACGTAGAGTTATACGCAAAGGATGAGGAGTGGATATACGGCACCGAGACGCCACTCATAGCTGATCTGTCCGAGGAGACCCCACAGAAGGTTGACGAACAACAGTACCGCTGGCTGGGTGTTGGCCGTTACAGCAAGGAAGCAAAAATCCACTATACAGATAGTGGGGAACTCACCATGGCCTCATTGAGTAGCAGCCCCCGGTGATTTTATGAATTTTTCTTTATCTTGAAGTATCAGGATGGTGCCTGGACGGTTAGAAATGAACCAGCCAAACTTACAACATGCTCACCCACTTCAAGCGTGAGCAGATCCGGCGCCTCCGTTTAGGACCTCGGTCATATCGCAGTCGTATGAGAAGCCTTGGGCCCCGTGTTTTTCGTCATCTACCGCCACTTTTACCGCGATGGAGGCACACACAACATTGGGCTGACCGCTCCCCTGCGATACCCTGGAATTAGTTCATTTCCGCCACATACTTTATTCACCTCAGAAAGAGCCCCATGTCTACCATGTACACTCGCCGCACCGCCCTGACCGCTCTAGGTCTGGGCACCGCAGCGCTTCTTGCCGCATGCTCCTCGAAGTCCTCCGAATCTTCGGCGACCACGAGCGCATCCGCTACCGAGTCTTCGACCGCGAGCGCTACCGCATCCGTCTCTCCCACTGCGGAGGTAACCACCACCGTTGAGGCTGGTCCCAGCATGAAGGGTGAGGTCGTTCTTGCTGACTACTCCTCCACCGGCACTTTTGAGCCCGGCACCAAGGAACACAAGGCTGTCAACGTTGCGATTCCGGTAGAGCCGGCGAAGCTGCGTGAGAACAGTGTTGAGGGTCTACACGCGTTCATTGCGTACTGGCAGGCTACCCTGAACTACCTGCTGCTGACCGGTGACGGTGCACGCTTCACGAACATTGACCATACCGGCGACTACTCAACCGTGGCTGAGTTCTTCCAGAGCATGTACGCTTCGGAGAGCGGCTGGGTTATCGGTTCGGAGCGTCCGGTGATTCTGTCGTTGACTACTGACCGCCCGACTAAGGACACCCGCACCGGCTACTACTCTTGGGCAACTGAGATGGTGATTGATAGTGCTGAGGGGGCTGGTGTGTACAGCAAGACCAATGATCGTGTACAGCCGCTGACCGAGGTGTTCAAGTACCCGGGTAAGCCGGTAACTGGCCAGATTGTGGCGCACTACCAGGACGGCACTTGGCGTATGGTGCGTCGTGCTCCGGGTACTGCTTCTGCTTCACCGGTTCCGTCACTGAGCCCGAGCGCTTCTGCTGAGGCTGCTGCGCCTGCGGAGGCGACTGCTGCAGGTTCTGCTGAGGCGTCGGCACAGTAGGTTCTGGATCCTCTATACCGCCGAGAAGCCGCATGTGTTTGAAACACATGCGGCTTCTCGCTTTTATTCTT